>NZ_JACALO010000020.1:0-56333 GCF_030328185.1 Empedobacter sp. 225-1
TTGTTTGACAAAGGATTTTGTTTTTAGGTGCTATGTTACTCCAAACAAAAGATTGCAGCGGATAGCCCGACCGAGCGTAGGAATTTTTTACTATTTAATTATAATTTTGTTGGCGAGGGAACGCCATAAAAAAAGCCCAACTGAAGTTGAGCTTTTAAATATAGATGAAAGGGTAATAATTTACTCGGCTAAATATGCAACCGTTTTGGCATCGCCATCTACAGTTACTTTAGTCAAGTTATATTTTGCTAAATTCTTCATTGATTTGTCCCATTTTTTACCGCTCAAAGCAGCTTGAGACTTTAATTCATTTAAATCAATGTTTTCGTTAGCTTTTAAGATTTCAATAATTTTAGTTTCTTCTTCTGTCAATTCGTAAGCTGGTGCAGCTTTTTCTGGACGCATTTGAGGGAAGAATAAAACTTCTTGAATAGATGGATTGTTCGTTAAGAACATAATCAAACGGTCCATACCGATTCCTAAACCACCTGTAGGCGGCATTCCGAATTCTAAAGCACGTAAGAAATCTTCGTCAATAAATTCTCCTGCTTCGTCGTCACCTTTTTCAGATAATTTTAATTGTTCTTCGAAACGCTCGCGTTGATCGATTGGATCATTTAATTCTGAATATGAGTTTGCGATTTCTTTTCCACAAACCATTAATTCGAAACGTTCAGTTAATTCAGGATTATCGCGGTGTTGTTTTGTCAATGGCGACATTTCTTTTGGATAATCGGTAATGAAAGTTGGTTGAATGTAATTTCCTTCACATTTTTCACCGAAAATTTCATCAATTAGTTTTCCTTTACCCATTGTATCATCAACCTCGATTCCCATACTTTTTGCTGCTTCAAATAATTCAGCTTCAGATTTACCATCGATGTCAAAACCTGTAAAATCAATAATTGCTTGACGCATTGTTACTCGTTTGTAAGGCGCTTTAAAATTGATTTTATGTTCTCCAAAAGTAGCTTCAGAAGTTCCATTGACAGCGATAGCACAGTGCTCTAATAGTTGTTCTGTGAAATCCATCATCCAGTTGTAATCTTTGTAAGCAACATAAATTTCCATTGCTGTAAATTCTGGATTGTGTGTACGGTCCATTCCTTCGTTACGGAAGTTTTTAGAAAATTCGTAAACACCATCAAAACCACCAACGATTAATCTTTTTAAGTATAATTCGTTTGCGATTCTTAAATATAATGGAATGTCCAAAGCATTGTGATGCGTAATAAACGGACGAGCTGCTGCTCCTCCAGGAATTGATTGTAAAACTGGAGTTTCTACTTCCATGTATCCACGATCGTTGAAGAAATTACGCATAGCATTGAATAAACGTGTACGTTTTAAGAAAATTTCTTTGACATGAGGGTTTACAACCAAATCTACATAACGCATACGGTAACGTAATTCTGGATCTGTAAAAGCATCAAAAATGTGACCTTCATCGTCTGTTTTAACGATTGGTAATGGACGTAAAGTTTTTGATAACAATGTTAATTTTGTTACATGAACAGAAATTTCACCCACTTTAGTTTTGAATTCGTATCCTTCGATTCCAATGAAATCTCCTATGTCCATCAATTTCTTGAAAATAGTATTGTATTCGATTCCTTCTTCTGATGAAGAGATGTCATCTCTTGATACATACAGCTGAATACGACCTTCGCTATCTTGTAATTCTGCGAAAGATGCTTTTCCCATTACACGAACACTCATCAATCGTCCGGCAAGCTTGACTACCTTTCCTTCTTCGTACTTTTCCTTAATTTCTTTCGAATTAGAAGTTACCACGAATTCTTCGGCAGGGTAAGGCTCAACACCTAAGTCTCTTAATTGTTGTAGTTTTTCTCTACGAATAATTTCTTGTTCAGACAATTGCATAGTGAATATAATTTATATAAAATGAAAGCAAAATTATGAAAAATAATCCTGATTCACGTAGTTTTTATGATTTAATAAGGGTAAGAAATATCAGTATTGATGCATGTTTTAGTTGACAAGCTCAAAACGACGCTCTAAGGTATAATCTGTATCTTGGAATTTTACTTTTTTGGTTTCGATACTGTACGAAAGCCAACCATTATCCTTGATACGCGACGTCATTTTAACGTAATATTTGATATCGTCTTTTAATCGATCTTCTGATGGTTGCTCAGTTCCTAATTTTGTAGCCAATTCTTTTAGATAGGTGTACCAAGAATTTGCAAGCCATTCTTTGTCTGCTTCCTGAAAACTCGACATAATGTAATTTGTTTGAGAAATTCCAATTTCATTTAACTTTAATTCCGTAGAAGCTGGAGTAGGAGAAGCGCTAAATAAATTGTCCATGTACGATTGATACACAAAAGGAACACTCTCTAAAGTAAAAGTACTCTTTCCATAAAAATGATGAAATTGACGAATATCTTTATCAAATAATTTGACGATGTTTTCATCGGTCGAATAATATTGTAAATTCTTTTTAATAATCGCTATTGCAGATGGATTATCCAAGTATTTATTTTCTAAATCTTCAGCAGATAAGATTAATTCTTTTAACGTTTTATCAAGATTTGTAAACTCTAAAAATCTTCCGTCTTGATCTATTTTAAATGAAATAGAAACATTATTAACCAACGAAAAAGGATTGTTTAAATAGGATTTAGAATTGAATTGTACATTTCTAAAATTCCATTTTACAATTGTTTCATTTTGATAAATATTCTCAACTTGAACAATAACGTTATAAGTATATTGTTCTTGATGCGCAATGGTATCATCTTCCAATTTCACTTCGCTTGCTGTTACATTGTATCTTTTTTCATCACCTACATTCCAATAAGTTTTCGGAAAAATGACTGTTTCTTCTGTTTTATCAGAAATCGAATCATTTATTATCGGTGAAATACTATCTTGAACAGGATTCTGAGCGAAAATTTTTATCGAAAAAAATAGAAAAAACAGATAATATGTAAAATTAATTTTCATTAAAAAGTATCAAGTCTAAGTCAAAAATAAACCAAATTATTTTAAAAGGTTCTTTAAATCACTAAAAAATAAAAGTTTAATCATTCAATAGTTTAATGCTTAAGTGATTAACCGTTTTTTTAGCACCAATATTTAAACTGAATAAATATTCAGATTTTAAAAGAATAGAATTCAAGTTGTAGGTATTCTCATACTTTACTTTCAGTTCTACCGTTTCCGAATATTTTTTAATCTCTTTTTTTACTTGTTCTTGAGATAAATTCAATTTGGCATCATTTAGCATATAATACGCCATTTCTTCCCATAATTTTTCAAAATCATCCTTGCTCAAATTTTGGTCAGAAACAATGGTATAAGTCCCTTGCTCTTTGTTAAGATCCTTTAGATAAGTGTTGGTTGTTGATGAAATAGGGAAACCAAAAATATTTTCTTGGACAGATCTTCCTTCATAATTTTCGCCTAAACGAAAATATTGCCCATTGAAATAACTGAAAACATGCACTTCTTGTTCAAAAACGTAGGGTACATAGGTTTTTGATTTGATCATTTCTTCGATGTGTGCAATGTTAGCTTTATAATCTTCAGATTTTTTACGTTGTTTAGAAAGTCGATCTGTTATTTTAAGCAATTTTTCTTCAATCTGAGGAGTATTCAATAATTCTAAAAATTCACCAGAAGGATTTGTCGTAAATTGATATTCCAATCCTTCAGAATTATTGATGAAATCACGGTAGAAATCATCAGGATCATTCGAATGATTTTTACCATTGATAAATGTGTACTTGTTGGCAAATTCATTTTTATCCATCAGTTCAACCGATTTGTATGATTGGTTGACAACTTTAGACACAGTATCATTTACAGAAATCGAGAAGTTACGATCTGTAAATGAATAGTTGTATACTTTATTTAGTTCTAAATTTGGTTTTACCTGAACAGATTTCTCTTCAAAATTTACCTGCCCAAAAATAGCAGGAGAATATAGTAAAATCAAGGTAAATAGACTTGTTTTCATTCTCTTCAATAGTTGTACAAATATAGAATGATTATTGAATATCTACGTTATTTATTGCACGAATCATTGTGTCGACAGGCTTAGTTTCTGAAATTTCTTTTTCCATCAAAGTACCACCTATTTCTTTCAGCTTTTTCACCTGAGGAATAAAGCGGTTTTCAAGCGATCCAATCGCTTTATTATAACTTTGTGTTGCCTGATTTAAATTATGACCAACTGTGACTAAATGTTGAATTAAAACGTTTACACGATTGTATAATTCGATTCCAGCATCGCGCATTTGATATATATTTTCTGCAACATTTAATTGTTGCCAGCTAAACGCAATTGTACGAAGCATTGTAATCAAAGTAGTGGGTGTTGCAATAATTATTCTATTGTTTAGAGCATCCTCTATCAAAGTTCGCTCCAATTCTAAGGCTGCACCAAAAGAACTTTCAATTTGTAGATACATCACCACATAATCTGGTGCTTCGGTATATTGATTCCAATAGGCTTTAGAGCTTAAATTCTTTAGATGTTCGCGCACTGCTTTTGCATGTAGTTGCAAATGATGTTTCCTTTGGGTTTCATCTTCCGTTTCAAAAGCCATCATATACTGGTTCAATGGAACTTTAGAGTCCACGATTACTTTACGATTTCCTGGAAGATTAACAATTAAATCGGGACGAAGTAAACCATTTTCAGATTGTACAGAAGTTTGTTCTTCGAAATCGCAAAAAGATGACATGCCAGCAAATTCAACGACACGACGCAAACCTATTTCACCATATTTTCCTCTTGTGTGCGAAGTTTTAAGTGCAGAAACTAACGTGTTGGTTTCTTTTTGTAATTTATCCGTTGTGCCACGCATCGAATCTAAGAAAACTTTTATTTCTGAATATGCACCTTCACGTGCCTTTTCAATTTCAGAAATTTTTCCATCAAATTTATTTAAGCTTTCATTCAAAGGTTTGATCAAAGAATCAATGGCTTGTTGACGTTTTTCCAAATCATTCTTCGAATCAGAAAAGTGTTTGTCTAACGTCGTTTTTGCTAAATCAAGAAATTGTTCATTATTACTTCTCAAAACTTGAGCTGATAGTGCTTCGAATTGCTCTTTTAATCGTTCGTTTGTTTCAAGCATAAATGATTTCTGTTCTTCAACTGCTTTTATCGCTTCTTGATGACGGACGGTTAATTCCGTATTTTTTTCGCGTTCTTTTTGCCATTGATCCAAATTGAAATTGGCATCATCTTTTATTTCGATAAACTCACTTTTTAACGATTCATATTGTTTCTGAAGTTCTTGGTATTTTATTTCATTTCCAATTATGGCTGAATTTGCTTTAGATTTAGCATATAAAAAACTGATTACAGCACCAATGATAAAAAAAAGAAGGGCTGTTAAGATAATTGCGCTGTTCATGGATGATAAATTTAGAACAAAGGAACGATTTTATCCGACATAAGATGTCGTTAGTAGATTTTATTTAACTTAAAAAGACTTTCTAATTATAAAATAAGAAGCCTCTCGTTGCAAAACGAGAAGCTTCCTTTTGGGTGTCGAGAAGCTTCTTGTTAGCTGATAAGAAGCTTCTTGTTTTAATTATGTTATTTTATAGAATCGTTTGATACGTTTCGTAGATTATCTTTTGTCTCGAAGATGGAGTTTTTGATGATTTGAGAACTTTCATTTAGAATAGGTAAAATTTGACTTTCGTCTTTTGTTTCTTTAAAACCTAATTCTAAAATTGGATCTGCGTAATACAAAACACTTGCGGATAATAATAATGAAATAATTAATCCTAAAGCTGCTCCACCAAATCGATTTATGATTCCTAAACCAATTGCTTCGACGGTTTTTTGCGTGATACTTGAGGCTAACTTTATGGTGAAAAAAGCTAACGCAAAGGTGATTATTAAGGCAACTATTGAAGTTAAACTATCAGCGACGATATTGTAAGCATCGACATAAATTTCAATGATTTGATAAAATTTAAAACTTAACCAAATTGCGACAAAAAATCCGACTAAACCAATTAATTGTGAAATAAATCCTTTGAAAAATCCATTGATAAACCCCAAAGCTAATGCAATTAGGATGAGGATATCAAGTTGATTAAAATCTGACATTAAGCGTTTTGTAATTGATGCTTTTCAGCGATTTTTTTCAAGGTACCGATTAGAATATCAATCTCCTCTTTAGTTGTTTCATACGAATACGAAACACGTAAAGGTGTCATTTGATCGATTTCTTCTTCTGTATATAATGTTTGCATGACTAATGAAACTTTAGCTGCACCAGAACTGCATGCACTTCCTTGAGAAACTGCGATACCTGCCAATTCTAATTCGAAACCAATTAATGTGTCGTGAAATGGTAATTTGATGCTTAATAAAGCGTATAAACTTTTGTCTAAATCTTCAGAAAGTCCGTTAAAAGCGACACCTGGAATTGCTTTTTTTAATTGATCAATCGTATATTGTTTGATTTCTTTGATGTGTTTTACATGTGCTTCTAATTCATCTAAAGCCAAGTCTAATGATTTTGAAAGACCAACAATTCCGTACACATTTTCTGTTCCAGAACGTAAACCTCTTTCTTGTCCACCACCAGCAATCAATGGTTTGATATGTGATGCTTTTTTAGCATACAAGAACCCAGCACCTTTTGGACCATGAATTTTATGAGCAGAGCAAGAAGCGAAATCCATTCCCAAATCTTGAAAATCTAAATCATAATGACCAACAGTTTGTACTGTGTCGGTATGGAATAATGCATTATTTTCTTGACACATTTTAGAAATTGCTTTCACGTCTGTTAAGTTTCCAATTTCGTTGTTTGCATGCATTAAGGAAACCAATGTTTTTTTAGATTGATCTTTTAATACTTCTTCTAATTGAGCATAATCGATATTTCCGTCTTTTAAAATATTCAATTTAACGACTTCAATATTGGCTCTATTTTCAACGTCTTTTACGCTTTCTTGCACACATTTGTGCTCCATATCAGATGTAATGATTCGAGTAACGCCCAAATCATTAATACAAGAACGAATAATTGTGTTGTTAGATTCTGTTCCACAAGAAGTGAAATAAATTTCGGCAGGAGAAACGTTTAATCGTTGCGCAATATTTTTCCTTGACATTTCGATCAATGCTTTGGCTTCTCTACCAAAAACGTGAGTAGAAGATGGGTTACCAAAAACGTTTTTCATCACATGAGCCATTTCGTCTACTACTTCTGGACGAATTGCTGTTGTTGCTGCATTGTCTAAATATACTCTTTGCATTATCGATTATTTTACTGTATTAATTAATTATTGGGTTTTGATCAACAAATTTAAGTAAAATGAAACGATTGAAAAAGTAAATTGTTATTTAAAACGCATTAGATCCGAAGTTAAAAATCGCCATTCAGGCGTTAATAGAACGCCTTCTTTTGCCATATACCAAGGAGATATTAAATCATTGCTTGGATTCGTGATAATTTGTAAATCTTGGCTTGGATAATAGCTTTGCGCCAGAATAAAGAGTTTGTTTCCTAAGTTATCTTCAGCAAGATCCATCACGATAACAGCATGATTTTTTATACTTCCTTTTTGCAAGAAAACATCGCCTATTTGTAAATCTTTGAGGTTGATAGGCTTCATTAACTCAGACATGGTATTCGAATTGGTGTTTTCTAAGTAATATTGTAAATATTCAATGTATTTTGAATAAGAATGATCGCCATCTACATATTTTGAATAAGGAATTGGTTGAGTTGAAACTTTTGCCAATTTATCCATTTCAAGATATTTTTTGGAACGATAAAAATATTCCAAGCGCAAGCTCATAACTGCATTTGCATTAAACTGAACATTTTTTTTGGGTTGTTCTAAATCTAAAACTCCAACATAAATATTAGGATTAGGTTTTTTTTGACCGTCAAAAGTATAAACGGGGGTATCACTATTTTTAAGCGAAATATTATTTAACCATTTTCCAAAGTTATTATAATTTTGATTTCTTAAGAAATTTGGAGGCGTATCAAAACGTTTAAAAATCTTCAATTCACGAGGATGAATGATACTATACTCTTCATTTTCTATTAATTCATTATTCGTAGAAGATTTTAGAATATGTGTATTACAAGAGGTGAAAAGAGTAAATATTAATATAAAACTTAAAAATTTCATTGAAACAGAAAAAAAACGTGCTATTCTTTGGTTAAGAGTTGAATTTGATCTCTCAACTCGGCTGCTTTTATAAAATCTAAATTTTTTGCAGCTTTTTCCATTTCCTTTTGCAATTTTTGTACCAACTTATCTTTATCTTCGGTTGAATAGTTTTCATTAATTTCCGCAGCTTGCTGAATCAAATGTTTTTGTTCGTATGGATTTTCTTCAAATTCTGCTGCCGCTAAACTTAGCTTTGTAATTTTTTTGTTTAGTGCTTGTGGAACTTTATTGTGTTCTTTGTTGTATTGCATTTGTATTTCACGACGACGATTAGTTTCGTCTATCGTTAATTGCATACTGTCTGTTATACGATCTGCGTACATAATCGCTAAACCGTTGATATTTCTCGCTGCACGACCAACTGTTTGTGTTAATGAACGATGACTTCTTAAGAACCCTTCTTTATCAGCATCTAATATTGCAACCAAAGAAACTTCGGGTAAATCTAAACCTTCTCTCAAAAGATTAACACCAACCAATACATCAAATAGTCCTGTACGCAAATCAGCCATAATTTGAACACGTTCTAAAGTGTCAACATCAGAGTGAATGTAGCGACAACGAACGCCGTATTTAGTTAAGTATTTCGTTAATTCTTCTGCCATTCGTTTGGTTAAAGTTGTCACCAAAACACGTTCGTCTAACTCAACACGTTTATTGATTTCTTCCATCAAATCATCTACTTGGTTTTGTGTAGGACGAATTTCGATAATTGGATCTAATAATCCTGTAGGACGAATGACTTGTTCTACAACAATTCCTTCTGATTTTTCTAACTCGTAATTTGCTGGCGTAGCCGATACATAAATCACTTGATTTTGTAAAGCTTCAAATTCTTCAAATTTTAAAGGACGATTGTCCATTGCAGCTGGAAGTCTAAAACCATATTCGACCAAATTCTCTTTACGAGAACGGTCTCCTCCGTACATGGCATGAACTTGAGAAACTGTAACGTGAGATTCGTCGATGACCATCAAATAATCTTCAGGGAAATAATCTAACAAACAGAAGGGACGAGTTCCAGGTTCGCGACCATCTAAGTATCTTGAATAATTTTCTATTCCAGAACAGTATCCTAATTCTTTGATCATCTCCAAATCAAATTCTGTGCGTTCTTGCAGACGTTTAGCTTCGAGATGTTTTCCAATTTCTTTGTAATAATCAACTTGTTTTCTTAAATCAATTTGAATTTCAGCAATAGCGCCATTTAAGGTATCTTTAGAAGTTACAAATAAATTAGCAGGATAAATATTAATTTTATCTAATTTGGTAGAAGTTTTACCTGTTTCAACATTAAAAACTGAAATTTCTTCGATCTCATCTCCAAAGAAATTAATTCGAATTCCGTCATCTGCGTAAGCTGGAAAAATATCTAACGTATCGCCTTTAATTCTGAAATTTCCGCGTTGAAAAAGTCCTTCAGTTCTCGAATATAATGCCTGAACCAATTTATGTAAAAAAGCTGTTCGGGAAATAATTTGTCCAGTTTCAATCTGAATTACATTTTTATGAAATTCTGTTGGATTTCCAATTCCATATAAACACGAAACCGAAGCGACTACTAAAATGTCACGACGACCAGAGAGTAGAGAAGAAGTTGTACTTAATCGTAACTTTTCGATTTCTTCGTTAATTGATAAATCCTTTTCGATATAGGTTCCTGAAGAAGGGATATAAGCTTCGGGTTGATAGTAATCGTAATAGGATACAAAATATTCGACTGCGTTATTCGGAAAAAACTCTTTGAATTCCATGTACAATTGAGCTGCTAACGTTTTGTTATGCGCTAAAACCAAAGTAGGGCGTTGAACATTTTGTACAACATTGGCAATCGTAAATGTTTTACCAGAACCAGTGACACCTAAAAGTGTTTGATAACGATCATGACTAAGAATACCTCTTGATAATTCTTCGATAGCTTTTGGTTGATCACCTGTAGGCTTGAATTCAGAATTTAATTGAAATTGCATTCTACAAATTTACAAATAATTCAGTTAAAAATGAGTGTTGAGAAATGTTGGTTTTAAAAGAAGAAACGGATAAAAAATAAAAAGGCGACTTTAAGTCACCTTTTCATCAAAACCACAAAAAAATGAGAAAACTGTTTACTTAGTAAACAAACTTCCTTCCATTATTACAAGCTATTGCCCGCTATAACCATTGCAAATATAGGTCGGTTTTTTGTGCGTGCACAATAAATGATAATACTTTGTTTTATTGGTGTCGATAAAAGATATCTATAATAATGTTAAAACGTCTGATTACAACGTTTTCGTAAAATCAAATACATTTAGTAGTGTCAATTTTACACTAGCGAATTTTCGCTAAATTCCATAAGTTTTCTAATTCAGAAATCGTCAAATCGGCAATGTTTTGATTATTTTCTTTTGCGATTTCTTCTAACTTTTGAAAACGACGGATAAATTTTTTGTTCGATCGTTCTAATGCATCTTCTGAATTAATTCCATTGAATCGTCCATAATTAATTAAAGAAAATAAAATATCGCCAAATTCCATCTCTTTATCCAAAGGATTTTCTTCGTTTTTAAATTCGTTAATTTCTTCTACAATTTTATCAAAAACTTGTTCAGAATTTTCAAATTCAAATCCAACACCTTTTACTTTGTCTTGAATTCGATAGGCTTTTACCATTGCTGGGAGAGAAGTAGGAACACCAGAAAGGACAGATTTGTTTCCTTCTTTTAATTTGATTTGTTCCCAATTTTGAAGTACTTTTTCTTCAGTATTTGCTTCTACATCTCCATAGATATGAGGATGACGATGAATTAACTTGTCACAAATACCATTTAAAACATCAGCTACGTCGAAGTTTTGTTGCTCTGATGCTATTTTAGAATAAAAAACCAGGTGAAGAAAAACATCACCTAGTTCTTTTTTTATTTCATCCGAATCTTTTTCGATAATGGCATCCGAAAGTTCATAAATTTCTTCTATAGATAACGTACGCAACGTTTCCATCGTTTGTTTACGATCCCATGGACACTTTTCACGTAATTCATCCATTATATCTAACAATCTTTCGAAAGCTCGTAATTGATTTTTACGTGTATTCATTTCTAATTATTCAGCGTCTTTATCTTTTTTAGCTGTTGATTTTTTAGCAGCTGTTTTTTTAGCTGGTTTTTCTTCAGCATCTTTTTTGTCAGCAGCCTTTTTTGCAGGTGCTTTCTTTTTTGGTTTTTCTTCTGCTACAACTTCTTCTGCAGGAGTTTCAACAACTGGAGCTTCTTGTGCTTGTTGAGCAGCCATTGCAGCTTCTACAGCAGCTAAGTCGATGTTTAATAATCCGTTTTTGTGTAAGATATTATACCATTGAAATAATTTTTTCAAATCAGAATCGTAAACTCTTGAATCGTCATATTCTGGTAAAACTTCTTCCATATATTTACGCAATTCTGTTCCAGAAGATTTGTGGTCGATTGTTTCTCCACCGTTTTCTTTCTTGTAAATTCTGAAGAAAACTTCTGCTAAAGGAAACTCTTGTGATACACCGTAAATTGCTACATTGTCTAATAAACTAACATTGTAGTTAGATGCGATTGAGATTTTTTTACCTTTTTCTAAATCTTCAACAACGAAACCTCCTCTTGTTTGAGAAATTAAACGGTATAATCCTGGTTTTCCTGAAATTGCGATAACTCTTGATAAATCCATATTCTATTATGTTTAAGGGTCTATGAAGGGAATTTCATTTTGTAACTCGTGTTTACTTTCCCTTTTGTTATATTTTTTAATTTATTACTTATTAATTTCTTTTTAAAGCTCGAAATATAGTCAATAAAAAGCTTTCCTTCCAAATGGTCGTATTCATGTTGAATAACACGAGCACGAATATCCGAAAAAGTTTCGGTATGTTTTACCCAATTTTCATCAAAAAATTCTAATGTTACCGATTCTGGACGTGTAACATCTTCATGGATGTGAGGAATACTCAAACATCCTTCTGTAAATGCCCATTCATCTCCTTCAGAACTGCTGATTTTTTTAGGATTGATGAAAACGCGTTTAAAATTTTTCAATTCTTCTTTTACATCATCATAATCTTCATCCTCTTCGAAAGGTGAACAATCAACGACAAATAAACGTATATTTTTTCCGATCTGCGGTGCTGCGATACCAACTCCATTCGAGTCGTACATTGTATCGAACATGTTTTCGATCAGTTCGTGTAGATTTTTATAATCTTGATCTATATCTTGTGAAACTTTACGTAAGACAGGGTCTCCGTAAGCTACAACTGGTAATACCATTTTCTGATCTTTTTTTATTAATTTATCGGCAAAGATACGATTTGTTATAGTTTATGTGATAAAAATGATTGTAAAATTATTACAGCACTCACTTTATCTACCATACCCTTTTCTTGACGTTTTTTCTTTTTCATTCCACCTTCGAACATAGCTCGCGAAGCCATTTTAGAAGTAAACATCTCATTTTCACGATGAATTTTAATCAATGGAAATTGTGCTGAAAACTTTTTTAAAAAAGGTTGTATTTGATTTTCAATCTCATTTAATTCTCCTGAAAAGCGAACAGATAATCCAACGACAAGGTCAGAAACGTTTTCTTTCTCGATATATTGTTTCAAGAAATCCATCAATTTTGAGGTTTCAATGGTATCCAAAGGCGAAGCTATAATTTGCAATTCATCGGTTACGGCAACGCCTGTTCTTTTTCCTCCGTAATCTAACGCTAATATTCTTGACATTTGGCAAATTTATAAAAACGATTCAATAATAAATAATCTCTATGAAATCCCTTGATTATAATTTTTATATTTGTGGCTATTATTAATAAAGATGGAGAATTTAAAACAAATCATAGAGAAAGCTTGGGACAATAGAGAATTGTTACAAGAAGATGCAACACAAGCAGCAATTAGAGAGGTAATTGAGTTGATTGATAATGGACAATTGCGTTGTGCAGAACCAGTAGCAGATGGTTGGCAAGTGAATGAATGGGTGAAAAAAGCAGTTGTTATGTATTTCCCTATTCAAAAAATGGAAACGTTAGAAGCAGGAATTTTTGAATACCATGATAAAATGGAATTGAAACGTAACTATGCTGAAAAAGGAATTCGTGTTGTGCCAAATGCTGTTGCTCGCTATGGTGCGTATATTTC
The DNA here is from genome assembly GCF_030328185.1 of Empedobacter sp. 225-1. Taxonomy (NCBI): domain Bacteria; kingdom Pseudomonadati; phylum Bacteroidota; class Flavobacteriia; order Flavobacteriales; family Weeksellaceae; genus Empedobacter; species Empedobacter sp. 225-1. The sequence goes on from NZ_JACALO010000020.1 coordinate 13,334, forward strand.
TTCTGGAGTTATTTTAATGCCTTCTTATGTAAATATTGGAGCGTATGTTGACGAAGGAACAATGGTGGATACATGGGCAACTGTAGGTTCTTGTGCACAAATTGGTAAAAATGTACACTTATCTGGTGGTGTTGGTATTGGAGGTGTTTTAGAGCCATTGCAAGCCGCTCCTGTAATTATCGAAGATAATGCATTTATCGGTTCTCGTTGTATAGTCGTAGAAGGTGTACATGTTGGTAAAGAAGCGGTTTTAGGTGCAAATGTAGTGTTAACTGCATCTACAAAAATTATTGATGTTACAGGTGATCAGCCAGTAGAAATGAAAGGATTTGTTCCTGCACGTTCTGTGGTTATTCCTGGTTCTTACACGAAAAAATTTGCTGCAGGTGAATACCAAGTTCCTTGTGCATTAATCATCGGACAACGTAAAGAATCTACGGATAAAAAGACTTCTCTAAATGATGCTTTACGTGAGCACAATGTAGCAGTATAATTTAAAAGCAATTTTTTAAAAAAAATAGCAATCCTCATCAGTTTGATGAGGATTTTTTTATTTCAATCAAACATTATTTAGTAGTTTTGCTGTATAACTATGTTTTATGAAAGTTTTGATTATCCAACACAAAATGATTGGCGATGTTTTAATCACTTCATTGTTGTGCGAAAATATCAAAAAAGCTTATCCACACGCAACTATTGATTATCTAATTAATAGTAACACATTACCAGTTTTAGAAAACAATCCTTACATCGATCATAAAATTATTTTTGACGAGAAAGAAAACAAAGGATTAAAGAAATTGATTCGATTTTCTAAAAAAATTAATCAAAATAAATATGACGTTGTCATAGATGCTTATTCAAAACTACAAAGTTGGATAAATGTGTTCATTAACAACGCACCCAAAAAAATATCCTACAAAAAACCAGGTCGAACATTTTTGTATACCGATAATGTGGTCAAACACAACGAACCAAAATCATATCTTGGTTTGGCAATAGAACATCGTTTGTCATTGTTAAAACCTCTTGGTATTGAAACTCCTTTGGCTACGGCACCAACGTTGTACTTAACAGAAGCAGAAATTCAGAACGCGAAATCATTGTTCCTAAAACATGGAGTAGATTCTTCTCGAAAAACAATGATGATTAGTTTGCTTGGCTCTGATCCTTCCAAAACCTTTCCATTGAATAAAATGGCGAAAATGGTTGATTTTATTGGTCAACATTTCAATGTTAATCTATTATTCAATTATTTTCCAAAACAAATAGCTCAAGCCAAAGAAGTTTATAATCAATTGTCTAAAGAAACACAATCAAAAGTTTATTTTGAACTATTGGGTAATGATTTGCGCGAGTTTATTGCGATTACAAATCAATGTGATTTGATTGTAGGAAATGATGGAGGTGCCATAAACATGACAAAAGCGGTAGGAAAAAAATCATTTATTATTTTTTCTCCTTGGATTGATAAAAATGTATGGGCAACTTTTGAAGATGGAATAAATCATACAAGTGTTCATCTGAAAGATTATTTTCCCGAAAAGTTTGCAGATCTAAATAACCGAAGAATAAAAAAACGAGTTGATGAATTCTATTCATTCTTTGATTTTGAATTGTTTAAAGACAAATTACAAAAATTTCTTGATCAGAATGAAATTGAACGACAATTTAAATCAGATAAAAGCGTTGAATTAGAAACTCAAAAAGATTATTCTATAGAATCAATGTCTACTAAAATTACAGCTTTACTAATAACTTATAATGAAGAGAAAAACATCCAACGATATTTAAATCATGTTGGACAATATGCTGAAGAAATAATTATAGTAGATTCTTATAGCACTGATAAAACAGAGGAAATAGCGTTGCAAAATCCTAAAGTAAAATTTGTAAAACGTAAGTTTGATAATTTTACGAGTCAACGAAACTATTCCATTTCACTGGCAAATAACGAATGGGTTACCTTTTTTGATGCCGACGAAGGGATTCCTTCAGAATTGATAAAAGAGATGGTTTCTACTATTAAAAATCAGCCAAAATTTGATGCGTATTATGTTTATAGAAAATTCTTTTTTAGAAATAAACACATCAAATATTCTGGAATGCAAAATGATAAAGTGATACGCTTATTCAGAAAGTCGAAATCGCAGTACAAATCTGAGCGCATGGTACATGAAATAATTGAATGTCAAGGAAATGTTGGTTGTTTTAAGAATAAATTGGATCATTTTACTTATGATAATGAAAAGGAATATCTTGTTAAATTAAATAGCTATTCAAGATTAAGAGCGCAAGAATTAAGAAAAAAAGAACTCAAACCTAATTTTTTTCATTACAAAATAAAACCAGCTTATCGTTTTTTTAATTATTTCGTGATGAGATTTGGTTTTTTAGATGGAAAAGATGGTTATACAATTGCAAAACTACACGCAATTTCTGTTGCGAATCGATACAAATATCTAGACGAAATTTATAGAAATGAGAAGCTATAAAGCGTAGTTCAGCAAAGAAGTTGAAGATTTTATTATACATTTGCGATAGATTATAAAATAACACAATGAAAGCATATGTTTTTCCAGGACAAGGTGCTCAATTCTCTGGAATGGGTAAAGACTTGTACGAAAATTCTGAAATAGCAAAAGAATTATTTGACCAAGCAAACGAAATCTTAGGATTTGATATAAAAATGATCATGTTCGAAGGTTCTGCTGAAGATCTAAAACAAACAAAAGTTACTCAACCAGCAGTATTTTTACATTCTGTAATTTTAGCAAAAACCTTAGCTGATTTTAAACCAGAAATGGTTGCAGGTCATTCTTTAGGTGAAATTTCTGCATTAGTTGCTAATGAAACCTTAGATTTTGAATCGGGATTAAAATTAGTGTACAAACGTGCATTAGCCATGCAAGATGCTTGTGAAGCAAATCCTTCTACAATGGCTGCAATTTTAGGTTTAGAAGATAAAATTGTCGAAGATACTTGTAAAGAAATCGAAGGAGTAGTGGTAGCAGCAAATTACAATTGTCCAGGTCAATTAGTGATTTCTGGAGAGATTGAAGCAGTTAATTTAACTTGTGAAAAATTAAAAGAATTAGGTGCTAAGCGTGCTTTGGTTTTACCTGTTGGTGGAGCTTTTCATTCACCTTTAATGAAATCTGCAGAAGAAGAATTAGCAAAGGCAATTGAGGAAACGACATTCAATACGCCTATTTGTCCAGTTTATCAAAATGTGACAACAACAGCAATTACCGATCCAGCAGCAATTAAGAAAAATTTAATTGCTCAATTAACGGCTCCTGTAAAATGGACTCAATCTGTTCAACAGATGATAGCTGACGGTGCAACTGAGTTTATTGAGGTAGGACCAGGTAACACTTTACAAGGTTTAGTGAAGAAAATTAATAGAGAGGTGTCAACTTCTTCTGCACAAATCTAATAAAAATGAAAACATACCGTTCCAATGGAAAATTATTCCTTATCGGGGAATATATTGTAATAGATGGAGCGAAAGCATTTGCATTGCCCACAAAATATGGGCAATGTTTGTTTGTAGAAGATTCGGCTAAAAATACAAATACGATAAGTTGGAAAGCAACTAAATACGATGACTCGTTATGGTTTGAAGCTGAATTGAGTTTAGATTACTTAGATATTATTTCTTCAACAAATGATCAATTAAGTCAATCTTTGCAAACAATTCTCAAGCAAGCGCAAACATTAAATTCTGATTTTTTTAATTCTAATAAAAGTTATCAATGTTTAACAAAGTTAGAATATCCGCAAGAATGGGGTTTAGGAAGTAGCTCTACTTTAATCGATTTAATTAGTCAATGGATAGATGTTAATCCGTTTGAATTGAATAAGTTGACTTTCAATACAAGTGGTTATGATATCGCTTGTGCACATCATAATAAACCAATTTTGTTTCAGAATCAACCCCGAATAGAGGTGGAAGAATTGGAGCTGAATTGGAATTTTAAAGATAAATTATATTTTGTTTATCTAAATCAAAAACAAGATACACAGGCGGTTGTAGGAAACCATTACAAGAATAAACCAAAAGACTGGCAAATGATTAATGAGCTTTCTGATTTGGTTGTTCAGGCGACAAAGGTTGATAATTTAACAGATTTAGAATCTATTATGGTTGAATATCAAGATCGATTAGGTGCTTTTATGCAAATTCCAAAAGCGAAAGAATTGTATTTCTCGGACTACGAAGGAAGTGTAAAAAGTCTTGGAGCTTGGGGGGGCGATTTTGTTTTGGTTACTTATAGAGAAGGGATGAAAGAGTATTTTAAAGAAAAAGGATATGACACGATTATTCCATTTTCTGAAATGATTCAGAATTCTTAAAATTATTTTTTTAATATTTCTAAAATACAGTATAAAAATAAAGGAGAAACTAAATTATTTCTCCTTTATTATTTATTTAACTTAAACAGTTTTTAGCGAAGTTTAATGTCGCCACCATCTGCCATTAAGGTCTGTCCAGTCATATATTTGCTGTCTTCACTAAGTAAAAAAGCCACGATTGGAGCAACATCACTTTGAGGATCACCAAAACGTCCTAAAGGAATTTTTTCTACTACGTGATTATAATCTTCAGGGAAGTTCTCTTTCCATTTCTCAACTCCAGCTGTTAAGGCAAGAGGACAAACTACATTGACACGAATATTATCAGCAGCCCATTCATTTGCTGCAACACGACTTAACCCTCGAATAGCTTCTTTTGCAGCTGCATAACTTGCTTGAAATCTACTTCCTTGCAAAGCGGCACCAGAACCAAAATTAACGATAGCACCTTCTGATTTCTTTAATTCGTTGTAGGCAGCTTTCATAAAATTAAGGGTGGCTCTAAAACCTGTATCAAACGAAATTGACCAATCATCTTCAGTAAGTTCCATCAATGGTTTTTGTCTCGAAACATGGGCATTATTCACTAAACCCGTAAGTTTACCAAATTTAGTTAAAGCTAATTCAACAGCTTCCTGTGCAACAGCTTCTTGAGAAACATCACCTTTCAAGAAAATCACCTTTCCTTCGTTTTTCTTTTCAATCTCTAACCCAGCTTCTTCATTAACATCAACTGCGATAACAGATGCACCTCTTTTTACAAGTTCACTGGTAATTCCACCACCAATGCCAGCAGCACCACCTGTTACAATAATTATTTGATTGTTTAAATTGTCCATAATTCTTGATTTTTTATTATTTAAATAGTTAAGAGCTTTTAGTAAATTTAAGAAAAAATACAGTATAATATAACTTGTGGGGAAATGTTACTTATTTTTAATTATATAGTAATCATATAAAATACTGCTTGTGTAGCTTAAAACTAAACTTCGATAACTTTATTAGGAATAAAAAAAAAAACTTCGGTGAGCCTGTCCTGAGTTTATGGAAGGGTTCAACAAGCTTTACTTCAATGCATTTTAATATATCTTTTGTCTTCCAGACATGACGAAAGCTTAGTTATTAGCTGATGTTATTCTGTAAATTTTGATTTAAGTGTTTTTTGTTATAAAAATGAAGGACAGAAGTGGACAAAACCTGACCAAAAAAGATGAACAAGATTATATTTTTTATCTGTATTATTTGCCTATTAAGGCTTTTAATTTCTTTTTTCGAGCTTGTTTTCGATGAAATTTAAATTGAAACTCTTCCGTTTTGCTCCACATCGCATTTATTACCTTCTGTTCTGGTTTATGAACGAGTATTGCATATTCTTTCGCCATTATTTCAACCATTTCTTTGTGTGGTGTAAGGCGAGAAAAGTTTTTCATTCTTGTTTCAAAATTCATTGAATCATGAAAATTCATTCGATTCAAATCAACTAAATAAAATTCGTATTGATTATCTCCGATTTGTTTAATTAATGTATTTCCAGGCGAATGATCCAAAAATTCAATTCCAGCTTCGTGTAATTTGAACGTAAAACGAGTAAATTGTTTTAGAATTTCTGTTCTATTTGGCCATTTTTCGTCATGTACCAATTCGCGATAAGTTAAATCCGCATCAACTAATTCACAAAAATAATAACTTTCTCTAAAACTAAGTGTTGATGTATTCTCAATAAACGCAATTGGGTAGGGCGTCAAAAAACCTAAATCGATTAATTTATTCGCATAGTCGTACGAACGTTTTGCTTTTGATTCTCTAAAAAAACGATAGACAAATTTGTTGACAATATTCGGAATTTTGAAAGATTTTATAGTGGCAATTTTTCCCGATTCTAATCTGGTTTTTTTGATAGAATTTCGTGTTCCTTTTGCAATATAATCATCAATCAAATCATAACTGTTTATAATAGATTTGATTTCTTTTGATGTGGTTTGATAATTATTATTTACGACAATTTTTTGTGTCATTTTATAAAATCTTGTAATTAATATAGAATAAAACTATATTTCATTTTAATCTGTCAAAGATATGTTTAATTTTGTTGAAAAGTGTTTTTAATACTATGAATAATTTGAAGAAAGTAGCAGTGGTTATTCCAATTTATAGAGATTTTTTGGATGAATTCGAGAAAAAATCTTTAGAAAGTATTCTTCGTCATTTCAATGATTTTGAAATAATTTTTGCTGCTCCTGAAGGAATGACTATTTCAAGTTATTCTCCTTATTTAAATAGAATAAATCATTACAGTTTTATCTATTTTGGATCTGATTGTTTTAAATCAATCGATGCTTATAATCAATTATTATTAGACGAAAAATTTTACCAAGTATTTACTGCATTTGAATTTATTTTAATTTGCCAGCTAGATGTTTATGTTTTTAAAAATAGTTTAATTGAATGGTGTAATAAAAATTATGATTATGTAGGAGCCCCATGGATTGGTAGTGAACGCAATTTTATAAATTTAACATTCGAAAAAATAAATGAAATAATTCGTTCTTTAAAGGGTAAAAAACTTAAAAATACCGAACGTCTTTTTAAAGTAGGGAATGGAGGTTTTTCTCTGAGAAAAGTGCAAAAATTTGTAGAAATTTCAAAAGAAGAATCCAAACAAATACATTTATTTTTAGATACAAAATCTGACTCAGATTATGATATAGAAGACGTATTTTGGTCGTTATATGTGCCTAAAAAATATCCAAACTTTAAAATTCCTAATTGGAAAGAAGCATTGGATTTCTGTATGGATAGAAAGCCTAAAAAGGCAATGAAATTGAATATAGGACGTTTACCAATGGCTTGTCATAGATTTAACCAACCAATACCTTATCAGTTTTGGAAAAAATTTATAGAATAGTTCCTAATTATAAATTCCTACAATACCTTTGCAAACAAATTTATAAAACAATTAATATGTCAGATATAAACGAAATTGTAGCGAAGCTAAAACAAGGAGAAACAATGCTTTATCCAACGGATACGATTCTTGGATTAGGTTGTGATGCGAAGAATGAAGCTGCAATCGAAAAGATTTATCAGATAAAAAATCGTCCTTCTTCAAAATCATTGATCATTTTGGTTGATTCGCCTAAAATGTTACAAGAAATTGTGGAGGTGCCTGAATTAGCGTGGGATTTGATTGATTTGAATGAAAAACCAATTACCATTATTTACGATAATCCAAAAGGTTTACCTCAGTCATTAATTGCAGAAGACAATACAATTGCTATTCGTTTGACAGAAGACTTGTTTTGTAAAAAAATAATCGGAAAATTAGGTGGGCCAATTGTGTCTACATCTGCTAATTTATCAAGTGAACCTTCGCCAAAAGTCTTTTCAGAAGTGAATCCAACAATTTTAGAACAGGTTGACTTTTATCCCGAAGAAACCAAAACCTTTGTGCCTCAGTTTACTGCGTCAACAATAATTAAATTAGGTCTAGATAACGAAGTAAAAGTTATTAGAGAGTAGTTTTTTATTTCAAAACTTATACTTTTGCAAAATGAAAATCTTAGAAGCCGTATCCAATCCTATTTTTAAAAATGTAGCAGAAGTTGCTGATGAAATTAATCAAGAAACTTATGTTGTAGGAGGATTTGTACGCGATTATTTGTTGAATCGTGGTCAAAAAAAAGACATCGATTTTGTTACTGTTGGAAACGGAATACTATTAGCCAAAGAATTGGCCAAAGCATTAGGAAATACATCACCCGTTTCAGTTTTTAAACGATTTGGAACAGCAATGTTCAAATACAAAGAAATTGATTTAGAATTTGTAGGTGCGCGTAAAGAGAGTTATTCTGAAGATAGCCGTAAACCTCATGTGGAGGATGGTACATTAGAAGATGATCAAAAACGTCGTGATTTTACAATTAATACGCTGGCAATTTCAATGAACAAAGAAAACTTTGGCGAATTGATTGATCCCTTTAATGGAGTAGAAGATTTGAATAACAAAATAATCAAGACTCCATTAGAACCTAATATTACCTATTCTGATGACCCATTGCGTATGATGCGTGCAATTCGTTTTGCTGCACAGTTAGGGTTCGAAATAGAAAAAAAATCTTTTCAGGCAATAATTGATAATGCTGAACGTATTAGTATCGTGTCTTTTGAGCGTGTGATGGATGAGTTTCAGAAAATTATGATGACAGAGAAACCATCTGTTGGATTATTGTTATTGGAACAATCAGGTTTAATGCAACATATTTTACCAGAATTGGTTGCGTTAAAAGGAATTGAAGAAGTAGAAGGACAAAAACATAAAGATAATTTTTACCATACGTTAGAAGTGGTAGATAATATTTCTATACACACCGACAATGTCTGGTTGCGTTGGGCAGCTTTATTGCATGATATTGGAAAAGCAGTTACAAAACGTTTTGATAAGAATGTAGGTTGGACATTTCATTCACACGAATTTGTTGGCTCTAAAATGGTCCTAAAATTATTCAGACGATTAAAATTACCATTAGGACCACAAGTTAAATATGTTCAAAAATTGGTCATGATGAGCTCTCGACCAATTGCAGTTGTAACAGATGACGCAACAGATTCAGCATTGCGCAGATTATTGTTTGATGCAGGAGAAGATTTTGACGATTTAATAACGCTTTGCAAAGCAGACATTACAACAAAAAATGAACGTAAACAAAAACGTTTTAAACAAAATTTTGAAGTTGTAGAACAAAAAATTAAAGATGTTGAAGAACGCGATAGAGTTCGTAATTTTCAACCGCCAATTTCTGGAGAGCAAATCATGGAAATATTTAATATTCAGCCAGGAAAAGAAATTGGAATACTTAAAAATGCCATCAAAGAAGCAATCTTAGAAGGCGAAGTCGAAAATAATTATAATTCTGCCTTAGAATTTGTAATTAATATGGGAAAAGATTTAAATTTGGAACCGAAAAATATTTAGAAAGTGATATATAAAATTCGAGTATTCCTTGATTCAAAAGAGGATGTTTTTAGAGACATAGAAATTAAGGAGAAGCAAACATTATTTACATTGTACAAAGGGATCATAAGTGCCTTTAGTTTACAAGGTGAGGAGTTGGCATCATTCTATGAATTAGATGAAGATGGAAACCAAACAAAAGAAATTCCTTTAGAGGATATGTCTGATGATGGGACAGACGAAACAATGGCAGATTTCTATATCAAAGAAGCTTTTATTAATCAAGGTGATCGTATGGCTTTTGTATATGATTTTATGGAAATGTGGACATTTGTTGCAGAATTAATTTCAGTAGAAGAAAAACCAGCTGTACTTAATTACCCATTAACTGTTTACCGTTTTGGGTCAATGCCTCTTAAAGCGCCTAAAAAAGACATGTTAGTTGATTTAGATGACGAAGATGAGATTGATTTTGCAGAGGATGCTGAATTGAATGATTTACAAATCGACGATGATTTAGACGTAGACGATTTATAAAAAGTAATAAATCGACTTATATATCAAAAAATCTGAATGGAAACATTCAGATTTTTTTTTGTGCTATCTATCAAACGATTGCTGATTATTTTACTTCTTCAACCAACCATTTTTCCGTAACTTGCATCTACTCATAAAAGAAAAACTCTATGAAACAATTCTTGTTTTTACTATTAATTTTAACCAACTCGATGCTTATGGCTCAATCCCCAACGATTGATCAAAAGTGGAAAGAAATTGATCAACAAATGCAGAATGGTCAATTCAAATCTCTCCAACAAAAAATTGATGAATTAAAAACTTTATCAAAAAAGGGGAACAATCAACAAAGTTATTTGAAAGCCTTGTTTTACGAATCAAAAATTAAAGTTGCAACTTCTGATGAAAAAGACGATGTTAACTTCGTTTTTGATTTGTTTAAGAAAGAATTAAACGAAAAATCAAACGTTAATAATGCCATTACCAATTCGTATTTGGCCGATTTGTATCAATTGTATTTCAACGAAAACCGTTGGAAAATCAATAGTCGTACAACTATCGAAAATCAAGCAACAAATGATGTTAGATTTTGGACAGAAGAAACGTTCAATAAAACGATTAATAATTATTTTTCGAAATCAATTCAACCAAAAAATGAATTAATCAATGCAAAATCTCAAGAGTATAAAATGATTTTGAACCTTGCAGATGACAAGAAAAATGCACAAGAACAATTGGATTTAACGCCAACATTGTATGATATTTTAGTCAAAAAATACATCAATTATCTGAATCAAAATGATGAAAAAGACAAAGCAAATCAATTGCTTAATGATTTGGTTCAATTGAATACACAAAAAAATAACGAAAATGCAGTTTTGTACAATGAATTGATTTTAATTGATTCAAAACGTGGTTCGACTTCGGTTCAAGAAATTATTAAACAAAAAGAAATTTTAGCAACTAAATATCCAAAAGCGTGGTATTCATCTTATGTGTACGCAACTTTAGCGACAGATTATTATGGTTTGGAAGAAGATAAATTGGCGAATGTTAAAAAGATATTTGATGTACAGGAAAAGATTGCAAAACAATATCCTAATTCTGAAGAAAAAAGAGTTGTTGACAATTTGGTTTCGAAGATAAAAGCGCAAGAATTAAATGTGTTAGCAGAGAAATATATCAACGATAATCAGAATACGCCCATTCAATTAACGCATAAAAATATAGACAAAGTTTATGTAAAAGTATTGGCTTATAATGCAGGTTTTGATGATAAACAAAAATCGCAAATATTAAATGTTTACAACGAAAATCGAATTACAGAAGCCCAGAATTTTCTAAATAGTCTAAAAGTTGTTGATCATTATACAATTGATGTCAAATCGTTTGAGGATTTTCAAAATCATTCGACAATTGTTAAATTAAATCCACTAAAATCTGGTCGTTATATTGTCCTTTTTTCGAATAATTCTGAATTCAAAATTAACACAAAAGATGACATCGACTATTTAGATATCATGGTTTCTAAATATGCGATTAATTCGTTGAATGATAAACTATCAGTTGTCAATCGCGAAACTGGAAAACCAGAAAGTACTATTTCTGTAGAGTTTTCTAATTTAACAAATTACAATAAAAAGGAATTCAAAACATTGGTTTCTGACAAAAATGGAATGATTCAAATTCCATCTGGTTGGAGAAATTTTCAGTATCGAGTAAAAGATGAGCATACCATTTATTCGACTTATTATTACGATTATGATCGTTATGATGAGGACGACGAAGATTTTTCAGTTCAAATTTTTACTGATCGCGCGATTTATCGTCCTGGGCAAACAGTTTATTTCAAAGGAATTTATTTTACGAACAAAGGAAAAGAACGCCAAGTTTTACCGAAGAAAAAAGTTACAATTTTCTTAGAAGATGTTAATGGGAAAGATATTACAGAAATAGAATTAACAACGAACGAATTTGGTTCTGTAAATGGAAATTTCGTTTTACCTGCCAATGGATTAACAGGAGATTTCAGAATTTATGCAGAAAATGATGATGTAGATGAACTTGGTTCTCATTCATTCAAGGTTGAAGAATATAAACGTCCAAAATTTAAAGTAGAAATTGAGAAAAATAAAGGTGTTTATAGTTTAAATGATAATGTAAAAGTAGAAGGAAAAGCAATTGCTTTCTCGGGAGCAACTATCGATAATGCAAAAGTTTCGTACCGCGTTTATAGACAAGAAATTTTTACATTTTGGCCTTGGTATCGTTCAATTCCAGTTGGTCGTGGCGAACGCGAAGAAATGACATTTGGAGATACAACAACCGACACAGAAGGGAAATTTAACTTTGAGTTTGTAGCAAAACCAGCTTCGGAGAAAAAGAAAGATGAGGTAAGAACCTACAATTATTTTATTGAAGTTAATGCAACGGATATCAATGGAGAAACGCAATCAGAATCTTCTTCTGTTAAAGTTGGTGACACAAGAATGTCTTTAACTATTGCTATTTCTGAGAAAACGAAAGCAGATAAATTAAAATCGTTCAACGTTGAAGTGAAGAATTTGAATGATGAAAAATTAGACGGTAAAGGACATATCGAAATTTATTCGTTAAACGCGCCAAAAGAAATAGTTCGTCGTCAAAAATTTACAACAGATTACAATTTTTATTCGAAAGAAGAATTCAAAAAAATCTTTCCGAATGAACCTTACGGTGACGAAATGAATCCAAAAACATGGACAACAAACCAAAAGGTTTTCGAAAGTGATTTTGATACAAAAATTTCAGATGAAATTAAATTTAATCAAGCTTCAAATTTAGAAGAAGGTTATTATGTCATCAAAGGTTTTGTGATGGATGGAACACAAAAAGTTGAGGTGGATAAATTGATTTATGTTTCGAATGAAAAGAAAGCAAATGAAATTAAAACACTTTTAGCTGTTTCGCCTAATAAATCGACTTATGCTCCAAAAGATGTTGCAAAAATTGAATTTAAATCTGGTTCAAAAGATACGTATGTGTATTATGAAGTAGAAGCGAATCAAACAATTATTGAGAAAGGTTTCTTGGATTTAAGTGAAAAATCAGTGGTAGAAATTCCGATTAAAGAAGAATATCGTGGCGGAATTTATGTGAATTATGCCATGACGAAATTCAATGATGTGCAAACAGGAAGTCTTAATTTGGCAGTTCCGTTTACCAATAAACAACTGAAAGTTACGGCTGAAGTTTTACGTGATAAATTGACGCCAGGTGCAAAAGAAAAATGGCAGTTAAAAATTGAAGGTCCAAACAAAGATAAAGTTTCGGCTGAGGTTTTAGCAAGTATGTATGATGCTTCGTTGGATCAGTTTGCGTCAAATTCGTTAGATTTTAGTGTGTATGATTTTACAAATCCAAGAAGAAATAATCCATTTAATCTATATCAATTTTATATAACAAATCCATCTCGACCAATTTATTATCGTACAAATTATGACTTCTACACGAGAGGATACGCCGGTTTAGATCTTAATTTATTTGATTTTGGATTCAACCAATACCGTATGAATCGTATGATGATGAAATCTGTTGCACCAAATGTAAGAATGAAAGAAGTTTCGGATAATGAAATTCAAGTTGAGGTACAAATGGGTGCTGCTTCTGATGTGGAATTAGATCAAGCTGTTGTTACAGGGTATGGAATTCCTGGTTCAACAAATAATATGACTATTCGTGGAATTTCATCAATGGAAGGAAATGAAAACGCATTGTATGTTGTAGACGGAGTTGTCTACGATAAAGCACCAGAGCTTAATTCAGATGATGTTCAATCAATCAATGTGTTGAAAGGAGAACAAGCAACAGCTTTGTATGGCGCAAGAGGAGTAAATGGAGTTGTGGTGATTACAACAAAAAAAGGCGCAAATACTGCTTTAGACAATGTAAAAGCACGTACAAATCTAAATGAAACAGCCTTCTATTATCCAAACTTAAAAACCGATGCAAAAGGAAATGTAATTATAGAATTTACAACGCCAGAGAGTTTAACAGAATGGAAGTTTATGGCGATTGCACATACACCAGATCTTAAAACAGGTTATTTAGAGCAGAGTGTTCGCACACAAAAAGACTTGATGGTGGTGCCAAATATGCCTCGTTTTTTACGAGAAGGAGATAAAATTTCGGTTTCATCAAAAATCAATAATTTATCAGATAAGATATTGAATGGTTCTGCGAAATTGATGTTGTTTGATGCGTTTACCAATCAACCAATTGATGCACAATTTAAGTTGACAAATGCAGTTCAAAATTTCTCTGTAGCAAAAGGAAGTTCAGACCAAGTGACATGGACAATTGATGTTCCGAAAAATGTTCAAGCAGTTGTTTATCGTGTGGTTGCTTCTGCTGGAGATTTCTCGGATGGAGAAGAATCGGCTTTACCAATTTTAACAAATCGTATGATGGTAACAGAAACGTTACCAATTTACGTCAAAGAAGGTCAAAATAAATCGTTCCAATTTGAGAATATGATCAACAATAAATCGACTTCGTTGGATCATTTCAAATTAACGTTTGAGATGACAACAAATCCAATTTGGTATGCAGTTTTCTCATTGCCATATTTGCGCGAATATCCGTACGAATGTGCTGAGCAAGTGTTCTCGCGTTTATATGGGAATATGATTTCGGAAAAAGTGATTAATTCGAATCCAAAGATTAAAGCTGTTTTTGATGATTGGAACAAAAAGGGTGAATTGAAATCAAAATTACAATTGAACCAAGAATTGAAAAATATCATTTTAGAAGAAACACCTTGGGTAAAAAATGCGGAAAGCGAAGAAGAGCAAATGAAACAAATTGCGGTTTTATTTCAATTGAATCAAATGCAAACGGAAATGAAATCGGCTTTCCAAAAATTATCGGATAAACAACAATCAAATGGAGGTTTTGCTTGGTTTGATGGAGGTCGTCCAAACGAATATATTACAACTCATATCGTTTCAGGATTCGGGAATATGAAGAAAATGGATGTAAACTTCAAAGCATTTGAAATTGATGTAAATCCATTAATCAAAAAAGCAATTCAGTATATTGATAACGAGAATTTAAATCGTTTCAAAGAATTCAAGAAAGATCAAAAATCATTCAAGAATATCGTTTATTCAGACGGTTTACATTATTTATATGCGCGTTCGTTTTTCTTAGAAGATTATCCGATGTTGAAAGATTTAGAAGAAATGAAAAACGCCATGTTAAAGAATTTGAACGATTCAAAATTCGATTTATCGTTGCAACAAAAAGCGATGGCAGCAATTGTAATGAATCGTTTTGGAATGCAATCTGCGGCTAAAATTGTAGTCAATTCAATCAAAGAAAAAGCAGTAGAATCGGATGAAATGGGGATGTATTGGAAAGAAAATCAACCGGGTTGGTTTTGGTATCAAGCACCTGTAGAAACGCAAGCTTTTTTGATTGAAGCATTTGATGAAGTTTCGAAAGATGAAAAATCAGTTGAAGAAATGAAAGTTTGGTTATTGAAAAATCGTCAAACAAATCAGTGGAATTCAACAAAAGCAACGACAAAAGCAGTTTATGCATTAATGAATTTCGGAAAATCATGGATAGATGCTGACAAAGGAATTACTGTAAAAATTGGTAATACAAATTTCGATTTAGACAAAAACTCGCAAGCTGGTTCTGGTTATGTGAAAACTTCTTGGAACAAAGAAGATATTAAACCTGAAATGGGTAAAGTTGAAGTTGTTAAAACATCTCCAGGTGTAGCTTGGGGAGCGATGTATTGGCAATATTTTGAAGATTTGGATAAAATAAAATCTGCTGAAACTGGAATTCAGTTTAATAAGAAATTATTCGTTAAAACAAATTCAGCAAATGGTCCAGTTCTAAAAGAAATTACAACTTCTACTCCGATAAAAGTAGGCGATATTGTAACTGTTCGTTTAGAAATTTCTATCGATCGTAATATGCAATTTGTTCACATCAAAGATATGCGAGCAAGTGGTTTCGAGCCGGTGAATGTGCTTTCTGGATACAAATGGAAAGGTGAATTTGGGTATTATGAAAGTACGCGAGATGCGGCAACTAATTTCTTTTCGGATTATATGCGTAAAGGAACTTATGTTTTTGAGTATGATTTGAAAGCAAATAATGCTGGTAATTTCTCGAATGGAATTACATCAATGCAAAATATGTATGCACCAGAATTGAGTGCGCAAAGCGAAGGGATTCGTGTTGAAATTAAATAATCAATTCAACTATATTTTTAAAAGAGCTGAGAGTAATCTCAGCTCTTTTTTTTCAAAGTACTGTGGAGTCTTATGGAGCTCGACATTCTTTATAAAATTATTATTTTTAAACTTATAAAAACATTTGTTAATACAATAACACATAAAAAAATCGCTACAATTTGTAGCGATTTTTTTATGTTATTTTTTAGAAAGAGATCCGAAAACCTGCTGTAAGATAGAGGTTGTTTGCAAAGCTGAATTATTTCTAATTCCATTTTCTTTTTCTGCAACCATATTAAATACACCATTTAATGTTTGTTGTGTAACATACGCATTCAGGTTTGGTTCTATCTTGTCTCCTGTTAAGGTATTGTATTTTGTGATCAAATTGTTCCAAACTTTATCCGCACCAACTTTACCCAAAGAAGCTTCGACTTTTGGTTGAAAAGCTTTCGTAAGATCTGTATTCGTTTTTAGTTTTAAATAATTTGTAGCCGAATTATTTCCTCCCAATAAAATGTCTTTTGCATCGGTTATTGTCATCGAAGTTAAGGCATTTACAAAGATAGGAGCCGCTTCCGAAACAGCATCTTCAGCAGCTGCATTCAATAATTTAATTCCTTTATCCGCTAAACTTCCCATTCCTAAAGAACGCATAGTTCTCTCGACAGTTTGCAGTTCTTCTGGCATCAAGATTTTAGCAACAGAATTGTTGTAGAAACCATTTTTTTGGCTCAAAGATTTAATACCATCATTCAATCCAATTGATAGAGCTTCTTTCAAACCGGATGCGATTGTTGAATTAGGTAAGTTATTAACGTTTTTCAAAGCTTCAGCAGAAATTGTGTTTGATTCTGTGGAGCTATTTACAATTTTTACCGAATCAACTTTTACAGCAGAATTTGGCTGTGTATTTGTTTTTTCAACTTCTTTTTTTAAAGTACCAAAAATTGATTTTAAATCTTGCGCATTTGCATTCACAGCAAAGGAAGTAATCAATGATAAGCTTAAAATGATTTTTTTCATGAGGATTTTTCTATGTTGTTTCTGTCGTTATTCAATTTTCTGACCAAACTTTAAAATTCACTTACAAAATGTAATTTTACTGAAGGAAATTTTTCTTGTGTCATTTGAATAGTAAATGCAGAATCAGCTAAAAATACCAATTGATTAAATTTATCTCTTGCTAAATAACGTTGTTTAACACGTTTAAATTCTAAGAATTCTTCTGATTTATCATTTTCTACTTCTACCCAACAGGCTTTGTGTACAGAAAAAGGTTCGTAAGTCGCCTTAGCACCATATTCGTGTTCTAAACGATATTGAATTACCTCGTATTGTAACGCACCTACAGTTCCGATAACTTTACGATTATTCATTTCTAAAGTAAACAACTGCGCAACACCTTCGTCCATTAATTGGTCAATTCCTTTTTCCAATTGTTTTGCTTTCATTGGATCATCGTTGTTGATGTAACGGAAATGCTCTGGTGAGAATGAAGGAATTCCTTTGAAACTGAATTTTTCTCCTTCTGTCAACGTATCTCCAATTCTGAAATTTCCGGTATCGTGTAAACCGACAATATCTCCAGCAAAAGACTCGTCAACGATTTCTTTTTTGTCTGCAAAGAAAGCATTTGGTGCAGCGAATTTCATGTTTTTGCCTTGACGAACGTGGAAATAGTTTTTGTTACGTTCAAATTTTCCAGAAACAATTTTGATAAACGCTAAACGGTCGCGGTGTTTTGGATCCATATTAGCATGAATTTTAAACACGAAACCAGAGAATTTATTTTCGTAAGGTTCTACGATTCTTAAATCTGTTTCTTTTGATTGTGGAGTAGGCGCAATGTCAACGAAAGCGTCTAACAATTCGCGCACTCCAAAATTATTTAAAGCAGAACCGAAAAATACAGGTTGTAAATTTCCGTCCATATATTCTTGCATATCAAATTCTGGATAAACACCATCAATCAAATCAATTTCGTTACGTAGATTTTCAGCATAATCTGTTCCGATTAATGTTTCTAATTCTGGACTTGATAAGTCTTCGACTTTAGTTGTTTCAGAAACTTTTTGTTTGTTGTCTCCAGAAAAAATATTAATATTTTTCTCCCAAATATTATAAATTCCTTTGAATGTAGATCCGATACCGATTGGCCATGAAAGTGGAGTTACATGCAAATCTAATTTTTGTTCAACTTCGTCCATCAAATCAAACGCATCTTTTCCTTCTCGGTCCATTTTATTAATAAAAACCAATAACGGAATTTTGCGCATGCGACAAACTTCTACTAATTTGATTGTTTGTTCCTCAACCCCTTTCGCAACGTCGATAACAACAATCGCAGAATCTACAGCAGTCAAGGTACGGAAAGTGTCTTCAGCGAAATCCTTGTGACCAGGCGTATCTAAGATATTAATTTTTTTTCCTTTGTATTCGAAAGCCAAAACAGAAGTTGCAACAGAAATTCCACGTTGACGCTCAATTTCCATGAAATCGGATGTTGCGCCTTTCTTAATCTTATTACTTTTTACAGCTCCAGCCTCTTGAATCGCACCACCAAATAATAACAATTTTTCTGTTAAAGTAGTTTTACCAGCATCGGGATGGGCAATAATACCAAAGGTTTTTCTTTTATTTATTTCTTGTTCTAAAGACATCTTAATCAAATTTTCAGGTTGCAAAGATAGTTTATCTCCGTAAAATTAGAAACATTATGATGAATAGAATATTCTCAACTAAATTGCGTTATTTTAAAATATAGATGATATAGGGCTATGAAAAAGATATTTTACTTTTTACTGTTGATGATAAGTGGGGTTGTTTGGGGGCAAAGACCTACAATTTATCCATTAGAAGGAGGTTTTACTTTTAAGAATCAAACATTAGATATTTATACAAGTAATAATAACTTTTCTCCAATTGCTGTAGATGGATGTGCATTCAATACGACCTACGTATATAAGTATTTCTCATTTAAAGCTAATTTTGATATGGTTTTTGCATTTGATTTGATTGCAAATAAACCAGATTTTAAATTTTTAGTATGGAAATTACCAAAAGGGAACATTGCAAATGATGTCTTTGTAGGAAATAGTGCTACTATAAAAGCTAATAGAGCTGTAGAAGGAAATGTTAATAATAAAGGAATGAAAGAAGGTGTTGCAAAAATTTGTGAATATGATAATACTTCTTCCGCAACAGGTTATGCAAAAGCTTTTGAAGGTTCTGATCTTTTAAAGAAAGATGAAACTATTGTAATAGCAGTTTATGGAATAAATAATACGGATACTTTTGATATAAAAGTGAATGTAGCAGAAGAAAGAACGATTACAGTTTTCAATAATTTTTGTCAAGGAAAATCATATACGTATTCTCAAATTTATGATGGGATAAAAGATCATGTAGAAACTAATCCAAATCCAGTAACAAACCCATATATCAAAGTATATACCGATAATACGTTTAGTTCAGAGGTTGGTTCATCAGCAACTTTTACTACTGATACCACTCTTTACGCACAAGTAAAAGATGTAAGTGGAGATACAAAGTATATTTATACAATACCTCTAAAATTTATTCCTGAACATCAATTTAATTTTAAACCTACTTTCGAGACTGAATATGCGTGTACACCAACTTATACAATTCCGGATAAAGATGAGTTGTTAAATAAACTTTTCCCTACTGTAGATTCTAATTATTCGATTTCTTCAATTGTTATTGATGGGACAAGTTATACATCAGGTCAAAATGTAAATTTGGCAGTTGGTCAAACCACTTCAATGAAAATCAAAGTTCATTACGGAGGCGGTTGCCCAATTGATTCTCATGAAGTTTCAATTCCTTTAGTTCAAGGAAAACCAACTTTGAGTGGAGATGTTGATGATGCAACTTGTGATTCTTCTTATAAAATAAATTTTGATCGAATTTATTCTAAGTTAGGAAAAGATAAAAATGCTTTTGATTTAATTGTAACCTTAGGCGGTTTACCGATTTCTGATGGACAAACAACTGCAATTACTACAATTTTAACGTATAAAGTTAAAATAAAATCAAGAACAGGCGGAGGATGCGAAAGTGATGAGGTTGATTTTGTAGTTACTAAAACTTCGCCTGCAAATATTCTTCCAGCAGAAATAAAAGATATTTGTTTCGCAGATTTTACTCAAAGCAATATTGATAATGCAATTTCTATAATTCAAAATGGGAATTCGTATAATTTAAAATTTTATCAAGAAGATGGTTTAACTGAAATTACAGATTTATTAGCATTTATCAAAACAACTAAAAATGGTAAAATCATTGTAAAAGCCTTAGCTGTTGATAATGGAAATACAATATGTGATACAGGTGTTGAGTTAATATTTGAGCTGGATGAATCTAATTTTGATTTAGATAATGATATTCCAACGCTTAATTCGTCTTGTTCTGAAGTTGGTGCTGGAAACATTTTTAAAACTTTAGAAATCGAAGATTATTTAAAAAAATATTTTGGTAGAACAGATATTACTTTTTCAGGAATTTCAGAAAAACCTCTTTCGGATGATGAATCTGAAATAATTACTTTTCAAGTAAAAATAAATGGAGAAGATTGTTGGACAGATGAGATGCAATTAACGTTGCAAGTGATTACAAAACCAAATGTTGTATCTGCAACACTTTCAGATAAATTCTGCGAAGGAGAATCACTAACAATTGATGATAATTTATTGAGAGATAATTTCGGGGCAAATGTATTTGATTATAAAATTTATATTGAAGGAGTAGAATATATAAGAGGAAATCCTGTTCAAAGAGAATTAGATTTTGGTGGAAATACTTCTTTAAATATTTCCGTAGAATTTAAAAATAGATTGAGTGATACATGTTCAACAACAGTAGATTTAACTGTCAATAAAAAACCTGATTTAATTGTTGATATTCTAACTTTAGAAAATTACACACAAGCTAATCCAATTATTTACTGTGAAGGTGAAGATGAAAATGCAAAGAGTCAAATTGAAGCTATTTTAAAACACATCAATAGTCAAGCGTCAGGTTTAGTTGCAGCTTTAACTGTTGACGAAATTTTTGCTCAAATTGATTCAAACGAAGGTTTTGTAAATGTAGTTTTTGAGGATCCAAATTATTGTGGAACTGCAACAATCAAATTTTATTTCAAAAGAAATCCTTTGCCAACAATTACAGTTCCAGAAGAAGTAGATCCGTTATGTTTTAATGAATTGTATTCATTAGATTTTACAACGCAAACAGGCTATGATAAATACACTTATATTGTAGAAAAAGTAGGAGGAACCAGAATTAATGGAGTCGTTAAGTTTGAATTAGATGCAGGAATTTATAACATAACAATAGAGGATAAGATAACAGGTTGTTCGGTTGTAAAAACTTTGGACGTTAAGAATGCTGAAACTCCAACCATCGAAAAAATTACCATTAACGAAACAAGTATTATTGTCACAGTAAAAGGAAATGGTAAATTAGAATATGCGTTGTTTGGTTCTGACGGCAATATTATTGTCGATTGGCAAACGAAGAACGAATTGATTATTCCTGATAAAATAGCAGATAACAATTTTACCGTTAAAGTAAGATTGAATGGTTGTGGAGTTTCGGAAAGAAAAAATGTTATTTATCTTGCTTTACCAAATGTAGTAACGCCAAATCAAGATGGAAGAAATGATGTTTGGAAACCAATGACCAAGAATGGTAAAATTAATGATGTTTCTAATTCTTATAAATTGATTATTTTTGATAGATATGGTAAACAAATTTTATTAAAAGAAGGAATTGGTATAATAGAATGGGATGGAACACATAACGGAAAACCAGTTGCAGACGGAACTTATTGGTATATGTTAGAGTTTTCAAAACAATCTGATGATTTGAAAGTCCTATATTCAGGGAGCATATTAGTCAAACGAAAAATTAAATAATTGATTATCTAATGAAAAAATTATCTTTAATATTAATAACTATTTTTTCTTTATCAAAAATAGAAGCACAGCAAGGATTACCTTTTTATAATCATTATTTAGTGAGTGATAAAATGCTGATTAATCCATCTTATGCAGGACAAGATCCAAATGTTATTTCCATCACAGGAACGCATCGCAATCAGTGGGACGATTTACCTGAAAGTCCAAGTACACAAACGGCAAGTGCGCACGGAATTATTGTCGATCGTTTGGCGGTGGGAATGCAATTTTTTAACGATAGAAATGGAGCGGTGAAAATGTCTGGATTTGGAATTAATGCAGCGTATCACATTCCAATTGATGACAGAGGTTATGATGGCGATGAAATTAATGTATTTTCGTTTGGAGTAGGTGCGTCGAATGTTTCGCAACGTTTTGATTATTCGAAATTAATTTGGGAAGATGATAATGATCCAGCTTTGCAAGAAGATAAATATTCGACCTATTTCGCCAATTTAGGACTATCTTTCAAATACGCAGGTTTCTTTGCAGGAGTTTCAATTTTGGATATTCCATTAAGTCAAAATGTGTATTATGTGAATAATGTAGAGCCTTTACCAACGTGGTATTACATTAATTTAGGATACAAATGGAATGTTGCTGAAGGTATTGCTTTAGAGCCATCGGTGGTTTATAATTTAAATTCAAATTCAGAACGTCATTTGGATATTAATCTAATGTCACACATTAGTTTCGGCGATAATAATCAAGGTGTCGATATAGGTGTAGGATACAAGCAAGGGATGGATGCTCAAAATAGTAATCCTCTATTTATTTCGCCTATTCTAAAGTTTAAAGTAGGTTCTTTAAAAGCAGGAATTTCATACGATATTGGTTTGTCTGATTATCAAGTGGATGGACGTAAGAACGGAATGTTATTTAGTCTTTGTTTCGATTTACAAAATCCATGGGGAGCAAGATTTGATTAATGATTTAAGTATAAAACACTAAACAATTATACTATGAAATTATCGTTATTACTTTTTATTCTTTCATTCAATATTTATGCACAAAATATTGAAGTTTTGTACGAAAAGTATACAATTTTTGATGCAGAAAAGTCAAATTATTCTATGACTGTAAATGATGTAAAGCTATCAAAATCAGAGGTTGTAAAAAGACTAAATGAACAAATGAAGATTCCAAAAGAATTTAGTTTAATAACCAATAAAGAAATTTCTAATTATAAAGCGTACGAAAAAATTGATAATAATAATGAAGGATCAAGAACAACAAGCTATACATTATCTTCGAATGGAGGAAATGGTGATTTAGTAAAACAATTTGTATCTGGATTTTATTATCATGAAGCTGATGTTTATGGAAAAAAGTTTGTTATAAAGGATTCATTGCAAAACTTTAATTGGGTTCTTACGAAAGAAACAAAAACAATAAATGGATTCAATGTTAAAAAAGCTACAGCAAAAATAAAAGATGTTAATTTAACAGCATGGTATGCAGTTGATTTGCCTTATAAAACTGGTCCGGATAAATATCAGGGATTACCAGGGTTAATCTTAGAGGTTGTACAGGTGAATAATGATGATATTAATACTGTGATTTCTTATAAAGCCGTTTCCATAATAGAAAATAAAAAGAATAAATTAGAACTTCCTAAAAAAGGAAAAATTGTTTCATTAGAAGAATATAAAGTCAATTATAAAGAAATTATTGATAAACAGAATGAAATGATTAGTGAGGGGGTTAGTAAAGATTAATAAAAAAACCTTCCAATTCGGAAGGTTTTTGTTATTGTATCGGTTGTTCTAAATTATTAATCTGAACTTCTCTTTTAAATATGTAATAAGGTTGAAGACTTTCGCGCGTCACAATTTTCTGTCCACGTTGCGATCCCACAAATCGCGTAAATCCAGCGCCAATTCCAAAACCAACTTCATTTTTTAGGATATAAATTTCGCGATAAAAAGGATAAACACCATATTTCAAATTCGGAATAGTTGGTAATGCTAAATTTCCTTTATCATCTGCAATGGCTAATATTTTTACCTTTTTTAGGTATTCTTCAACTTTCGGATTTCCTTTGTCGCTCAAAATATTCAAGCCTATAATCCCGATTGCTGTTTTATCTTTTTGCAAATAATCAATCACTTTTTCTGCATCGCCCATTGCATTTACTTTTGCCCCTTTTTCTACTGTTAATTTTAGTTTATCATTTACAGTATTGTAATTGGCAGAGTTTGGATGATCAAAAACAAAGGTCATTTTCGGATCATTTTTATACAAATTATCTTTGATATCTGTAGTCGTAATAGAATTGATTGGATGATCAACAGAAGTGATGAAAACAGTTGCATCCAATGCAATTACAGATGAGATATACTTGGTTGTCGTTTTGTTAAATAAGTGTTGTTCTTGTGCTTTTGTTAACGGTTTACTAACCATTAATAATGGAATTTTACCTTCATAAAAATCTTTGATTGCTTTTTCTTCAATCTCTTCATTTATTGTGATTTTTACATCTGGATAATCAACCATATACATATTTGCCAATGAATTAGCCAAATTTTTAAAACTTGGATCTACGGTCATTGTCAAATTTCCATATTCGTGTAAAGCTCGTTTAACAGGAGTTTTTTGTTCAGCTTTTGTTAATTTTTCTTTGTCTTTACAACTAAAAGTGGAAAAAACGAGAAAGGCTGAAAGTGAAAGTAAACTAATTTTTTTGATCATTTTTATAAGATTTTATACCACGATATACGCGAAAAGCTCCATAAACAATAAATAAAATCCCCATTAACATCGCGTTTGTATCATCTAATTTGACGATAAAAAACTGATATTTCCAAGTAAAAATTCCGATCAAAAAATAACCGAAACCAATCAATCCGTAAACAATACTCTTATTCATAATTCGCGACGAAGTTACAATTTTATTGTGTTAAGATTGACTTAAAACTTAAATTTTATACGATATATATACATTTTTAGCTAAGTTTTTTTGAGAAATTATTTCTTAAACAAGATGAAACCATCACACTCAAAAATAGAATGCAATGGTTTCAGAAAGAAAAGTATGATTAATTATTCTGCTGTTTGAAATTTGACAGGGATAGAGAAAATTAAATTTGCATCAGAACCATCTTCTAATTTGGCAGGTGTTATTTTTTTACCTTTTCGTAGAATTTGTTTATTGATTCGTTCTAATGCAGATTTAGCTTCTTTTCCTAAATCTTGATTACTTCCGCTTAACGGTTTTACCTGCGAAATTTCACCATTTTTATTCACGACAAATTGCATTTTTGCAACCGCTGTACTCAAATTATTTCGAGATGCAGTTTCACCAAAATCACTTAATTCATATCCCAATTCTTTTGAGATTTTATCGCTCATACATTTTGTTAAAGCGACATTTCCTTTTTTACTTTCATTTTCACAACCAGGATAAATCGCCATTACAGCAGCATTTTTAGCTGTAATTGTAACATTCGTATTGATCACAGGTTTTTCAACTTTTGGTCCTTCTGCAATACTTGTGTTTTGTCCGCCAGTTTTATTTCCTGTGTCACTTACTTCGCCGCCACCAACTTGTCTAGCTGATGCGATTCCTTCTCTATTTTCTGTTCCAAGATCAACACCTTTCAATTCATTAACAGGTTTTATTGTTTCTTCAACTTGAGGATTCTCTTTTGGTGTTGGGATAACATATTTCACTTGTTCTGTTTTCAATTGAATTGTTTTCTCTTCCATCGGAGGATCTTCTTTTGGTGGAGTTACATCTTCTTTTTTTGGAGGTTTTACAGGGTTAAAATCTTCCATATTAACAGTAACTCCAGGAAGATCAGTAGAAATTGTTGTAGCTTTCATTGCTCTGTTATTCGCATAAATAGTTCCTCCTGTAATTAATGCAACAAGACCAATCCCTACAAAAAGAGATTTCATCAAATCGTGGTTGGCCACTTGTCTCAATTGGTACGCGCCATATTCTTTGTTTCGGTTTTCGAAAAGAATGTCTAAAAAAGCTTTGTTACTCATATCAATATAATTTTAAGGTTAATACTTGTTTTTTCTTTATAGATTCATCTTTTAACAAAAAGGTTGGTTGAGGTTTGAAAAATTTTTAAAAAAAGTTTAATTTTATTGAAAAGTCAATTTTATGGAACTACAAATAGAGAAGAAATGTAAACAGAATTGGATGGAAATGAATTCGGTTTCTGATCAACAAAAGTTTTGTGAGGTTTGCTCTAAACGTGTGCACGATTTGGATCATTATTCATTCAAAGAATTAAAAACTTTTCTGAATGAAAATCCTACTGCTTGTGTAAAAATAAAAACAAGGAATTTAGAACAGTTTAATTCTTATGAAGCTTCTCATTCAATTGCAAATCAATCTAAAAAGTGGTTGCAATTTTCATCTTTAGTGGGATTTTTAAGTTTTTCGACTTTAGCAAAAGCGCAAACAGAAAATGATTCGATTGTAGTGCAAGGAATTATTAATGATGGTAATGGTTTTCCAGAATATGATATTCCAGTAAATCTTAAAAATTCTAAAAATATTGTATATACAAATGAAAATGGAGAGTTTAAAATAAAGGTTCCGATTAATCAAGATTCTTATACTTTAGAATATGATAGCTTTGGAATTAAAGAATTTACTTTTATAAATCCTTCTGTATGTCAGAATATAAAAACAGAAATAGGAGATGTACTTTTAGGAGAAGTTGTTTATCTTAAAAAATCATTTTTCCGAAAAATAGGTCGCACAATTTCTTGGCCATTTCGGCAAATTGGGAAGCTTTTTTAGTTCATCAATATGTTTTTCGTCATTCTAGTCAATTAATTCAAATAAACTTGATCTTACAATTAGTGCATTTCGTTGATTAAGTCTATCTTTGTTCCTTAAATTTTTTAAACAAATGCCAAGAATACTTACAGGAGTTCAAGCTACTGGAACTCCGCACTTAGGAAATATTTTAGGAGCAATTTCACCTGCTATCGAATTGACAGAGAAGGAGGGAAATGATTCATTCATTTTTATTGCAGATTTACACGCTTTGACGCAGATTAAAGATGCAGAAGTGTTAAAACAAAATACGTACGAAGTGGCTGCAACATGGCTTGCATTAGGTTTGGATCCATCGAAAGTGGTTTTCTACCGTCAATCTGACGTTGCAGAAACAACAGAATTGACGTGGTACTTATTAAACTTTTTCCCTTTTCAACGTCTTACATTAGCGCATTCTTTTAAAGACAAAGCTGATTACTTAGCTGACGTGAATGCTGGTTTGTTTACGTATCCAATTTTAATGGCAGCTGATATTTTATTGTATGATGCGGAAGTTGTGCCTGTAGGGAAAGATCAATTGCAACATTTAGAAATTACACGCAGTGTTGCAGAGAAATTTAATCATCAAATGGGCGAAACATTTGTATTACCACAAGCAGCAATCGACGAAAATATAATGTTGATTCCTGGAACAGATGGGAATAAAATGTCTAAATCAAGAAATAACTTTATCAATATTTTCTTACCAGAAAAACAATTGCGCAAGCAAGTAATGTCAATTGAGACAGACTCTACTCCGTTGGAAGATCCTAAAAATCCTGACACAGATAATGTTTTTGCTTTATACAAATTATTGGCTTCTCCTGCGCAAATAGAGGAAATGCGTCAAAATTATTTGAAAGGTGGCTATGGTTACGGACATGCGAAACAAGCGTTGTACGAATTGATTTTAGAAAAGTATGCCGATGCAAGAGTTCGTTTTGATGAATTGATGAATGATAAAGATACATTAGATGCGTTTTTAGAAAATGGTGCTTTAAAAGCAAGAGATGTTGCTCAAAAGGTGCTGAAACGTACACGAGTAAAATTAGGATTGAAGTAATTTGATCCAATTTTAGTTGGCGATAAATAATATAACTTAAGCGATTGTTAATATTTATATCGTTCATTATTTGAATTCATTTTAAATAAGTATCTTTGCAATATAAAAATAGAATCAAATGATTAAGGTTTCAGAATCAGCAAAAAATAAAATAATTGCACTTTTACAAGAAGAAGGAACTTCTATCGAGGAGTCTTTTGTTCGTGTAGGAGTTACAAGTGGCGGATGTTCTGGATTAAACTATAATTTAGAGTTTACAAAAGAACAAGGTGCAGATGACAAATTGTTTGACGACAACGGTGTTAAAATTTTGGTTGACAAAAAATCATTTTTATACCTTGTTGGAATGACATTAGAATATTCTGGTGGATTGAATGGAAAAGGATTTGTATTCAACAATCCAAACGCGTCTCGTACGTGTGGTTGTGGTGAAAGTTTTGCTGTTTAAGATGAGAAATTTAGCTTTATTTATTTCGTGTATGATTGGTTTTGTTGCTTCGGCACAAAATACAATTGTAGAAAAAGATTTGATGGTTTTTCAACCAACAGAAACATCTAAAAAGTTAAATAAAGCTTATTCAGAACATTTGTTTTTTGGATTGTTCGGAATAAAACCTTTTATAAAAGCGTTGGATTTGAACGAATCTAAAATAAAAACGATTACCATTACCAATGCATCAAATAAAAAAGTAGCTTATAAAGCAACTTATGATGCAAACGAAAACCTTCTTGATTTCGAATTGACAGAAGAGGTTGCAAAGCCTATGAAAGTAAATTATACTTATAAAGATGGTGTGATTTCTTCGGAAACAATCGAGAGAAAAGGAAGTGAAACAAGAACAAATCAATTTTTTTACGACCAAGATAAAATGTATGTTAAAAATGCAAACAAGCTTTTTGATATCGTTTGGTTAGAAGAAGATGTGATGTTAAAAAAAACATATTTAGAACAAAAAATAGGTTTTGAAGACCGATTGATGCACAATTGTAGAATTACTAAATCATTAGGTCAGGACATGAACAAGATTTGTTACAGCAGTTCAACATTCAAAGTGCCATTCAAAATAAATGAATATACGCCTGATGTTGCACCAAAATCAGAGCGAATTAATTTGAAAGAAGGCGTATGGTCAGAAATTAAATTAATTTCATCAAACAACTATCAGATTTTGAAAAATAATCAATCATTATTTGAAATTATTTTGGATCAAAATCAACGATTAAAAGAATTTAAATTTTTAGGAAATAAAGCTGATAAACAGCAACCTTTACAGTTTAATTTTACCTATACATTTTATAAATAATAAGATGAGTAACACAAAATATACAGAAGACGATCTACGTGAAGATCTTGCCAGTCAAAAACAATATGAGTTTGGTTGGACGACTGAGATGGAATATGAAGATTTTCCAGTCGGATTGAATGAAGATATCGTGCGTGCTATTTCAGCCAAAAAAGAGGAGCCTGAATGGATGACTGAATGGCGTTTGGAAGCTTTCCGTGCTTGGCAAAAGATGGAAGAACCAGAGTGGGCAAACGTAACTTATGAAAAGCCAGATTTTCAGGTTATTCAGTATTATGCAGCTCCAAAGCCTAAGAAAGAATTAGCAAGCTTAGATGAGGTTGATCCTGAATTATTAAAAACATTCGAGAAATTAGGAATTTCTTTAGACGAACAAAAACGTTTGTCTGGAGTTGCTATCGATGTTGTTTTTGATTCAGTTTCAGTAAAAACAACTTTCCGCGAAACATTAGCAGAAAAAGGAATTATTTTTATGTCAATTTCGGAAGCAATTAAAGAACATCCAGAATTGGTGAGAAAATATATTGGTAAAGTAGTGCCACCAACAGATAACTTTTATGCAGCTTTAAACTCTGCAGTTTTCTCGGACGGATCATTCTGTTATATTCCAAAAGGTGTTCGTTGTCCAATGGAATTGTCAACATATTTCCGTATCAACTCTGCAGGAACAGGACAATTTGAACGTACTTTATTAATTGCGGACGAAGGGTCTTATGTATCATATTTAGAAGGTTGTACAGCGCCTATGCGTGACGAAAACCAATTACACGCTGCGGTGGTTGAGTTACTTGTGATGGATGATGCTGAAATTAAATATTCAACTGTTCAGAACTGGTACCCAGGAGATAATAAAGGAAAAGGAGGTGTTTTCAACTTTGTAACAAAACGTGCAGTTTGTGAGAAAAACGCAAAAGTATCGTGGACACAAGTAGAAACTGGTTCTGCTGTAACGTGGAAATATCCATCTTGTATCTTGAAAGGAGATAATTCGGTAGGTGAGTTTTACTCAATTGCTGTAACAAATAATTACCAACAAGCAGATACAGGTACAAAAATGATTCACATCGGTAAAAATTCTAAATCGACTATTATTTCGAAAGGTATTTCTGCTGGTAAATCTCAAAACTCTTACCGTGGATTAGTGAAAGTAATGAAAAATGCAGAAGGAGCACGTAACTTCTCTCAGTGTGATTCATTATTGATGGGTAACGAATGTGGAGCACACACGTTCCCTTATATTGAGATCGAAAATAAATCGGCTCAATTAGAACACGAAGCAACAACTTCTAAAATTGGTGAAGATCAATTGTTCTATTGTAACCAACGAGGTATTGATACAGAAAAAGCGATTGCATTAATCGTAAACGGATTTAGCCGCGAAGTATTAGATAAATTACCAATGGAGTTTGCTGTAGAAGCAAAAAAATTATTAGAAATCTCATTAGAAGGTTCTGTAGGATAGTTTTGACTAATGGGTTAATGTGAAAATTTGTCAATGAGTTAATGATGGAAAAAGATAATATTATTTTAAAATTAACTTTAGAATTTTCACTATTAATTATAGAATATTGTGAAGAACTTGAAATGAATAAAAGATTTGTTATTTCAAATCAATTGTTAAAATCAGGAACTTCAATTGGAGCAAATATTAGAGAAGCTCAAAACGCTGAAAGCTTGAATGATTTTATTCACAAATTTAAGATTGCAGCAAAAGAAATTGATGAAACCAAGTATTGGTTAGAATTATGTCAATTATCTAAAAATTATCCAAATACAGAAAGTTTAACCGAAAAATTGGTAAACATTTCTAAAATTGTGAATAAAATAATAAGTATATCAAAATCAAGATAATTAGAAAATTATCACATTAACTAATTTACAAATTAGATTATGTTATTAAATATAAAAAACTTACACGCTCGTATTGAAGAGCGCGAAATTTTAAAAGGTTTAAACCTTCAAATTAATCCAGGAGAAGTTCACGCAATTATGGGACCTAACGGAGCTGGAAAATCAACTTTATCAAATGTAATTACAGGTAAAGAGGAATACGAAGTGACTGATGGTGAGATTGAATTTAAAGATGAATCTATCTTAGAGTTGGCTCCAGAAGAAAGAGCACAAAAAGGTATTTTCATGTCTTTTCAATATCCTATTGAAATTCCAGGTGTTTCTGTAACAAACTTCATCAAAACTTCGATCAACGAAACGCGTAAAGCGCAAGGATTAGAAGAAATGGGAGCTTCAGAAATGTTGAAATTAATTCGTGAGAAAGCAGATTTATTAGGAATCAAAAAAGATTTCTTATCTCGTTCTCTTAACGAAGGCTTCTCTGGAGGAGAGAAAAAGCGTAACGAAATTTTCCAAATGTTAATGTTAAACCCAACATTAGCAATCTTAGACGAAACAGATTCAGGTTTAGATATTGACGCTTTACGTATTGTTGCGGATGGTGTAAATGAATTTAAAAATGAAAACAATGGAGTGTTAGTAATTACACACTACCAACGTTTATTAGACTATATTGTTCCTGACTTTGTACACGTTTTAGCTGACGGAAAAATCATCAAATCTGGTGGTAAAGAATTAGCTTTAGCGTTAGAAGAAAAAGGTTACGACTGGGTTAAAGAAGAAGCAGGAATCTAAACATTTTGTAAAATGTAAAATGTATTAAGTACAAAGTACTTTTTACTTCTTACATAATACATTAATACAATATCTAAAATGATTGATTTAAAAGAAAATTTAGTTTCTCGTCATTTAGTGTTCAACGAAAAAAATAAGGTTAATAAAGGAATCGAAGGGCTTCGCCAAGAAGCAATCGAAATCTTTAACCAAAAAGGTTTTCCAACACGTAAAGACGAAGAATGGAAATATACAAATCTTGCTCCTTTGTTGAAGGTGGACTATAAATTGTTCCCAGAAGACGAAGTGGCAATTGAGTACAAAGACATCAAGAAATATTTGATTAATGATATTGATACTTATACTATCGTATTCATTAATGGAAAATATTCTTCGTTTTTGTCAAATACAACGCATGATGAAGCAGATATCTGTGTATTGTCAAGTGCAATGCATAAAACAACTCATCAAGCAGTAATCGAGAATTATTACGGAAAAATTGCGCATAAAGATGAAAGCATGGTTGCGTTGAACACTGCTTTTGCAAAAGATGGAGCTTATATTTATGTTCCAAATAATGTTATTTTATCTAAGCCAATTCAAATCGTATATTTCTCTACAGGTGCATCTCAGGAAGCCATGTATCAACCTCGTAATTTGGTAGTAGTAGGTGATAATGCACATGTTCAAATCATAGAAAGACACCAAACGTTAGACGGTAAAGCTAATTTAACAAACGTTGTTTCGGAAGTTAACGTTGGTCGTAATGCAGAGATTCATTGGTACAAATTCCAAAATGATTCTCATGATGTTTCGTTGGTAGATAATACCTACATTAACCAAGAAAGAGATTCTCGTGCCAATGTATTTACGTTTTCTTTTGGAGGTAAAATTGTTAGAAATAACTTAAACTTCTTCCAAAATGGGGAAAACTGTAACTCTGTAATGGATGGAATTACTGTTATCGGAGGAAAACAACACGTCGATCATCATACTTTTGTAGAACATAATTTCCCAAATTGTGAATCACATGAGTTATACAAAGGTATTTACGATGACAAAGCTCAAGGTGTTTTCAATGGTAAAATATTTGTACACAAAGAAGCTCAAAAATTGAATGCTTTCCAACAAAATAATAATGTATTATTATCAGATGGAGCTTCAATCAATACAAAACCTCAGTTAGAGATTTTTGCAGATGATGTAAAATGTTCGCACGGATGTACTGTTGGGCAATTAGAAGAAGAGTCATTGTTCTATATGCAGCAACGTGGTATTCCAAAGAAAGAAGCAAAAGCAATGTTGTTATATGCATTTGCAGCTGATGCTTTACGACATGTACAAATTCCACAAATATCTAATCGTGTAAATGCCGTAATTGCTGAAAAATTAGGCGTTAGTTTAGATTTCGAATTATAATTGAATGTACGAAAGTATTAAGTCATAAGTATAAAGTTGTAAGTTTACTTACAACTTTTTTTAAACCTAATACATTTTACAAACTACATAATACAATAAAAAATGTCAATAGATATCCAACAAATAAGAAGTCAATTTCCAATTTTAACTAGAGAAGTCAATGGAAAACCATTGGTTTATTTAGATAATGGGGCAACTTCTCAAAAACCAAAAGTTGTTTTAGATGTTTTAGATGAATATTACGAAAAATACAATGCAAATGTACACCGTGGAATCCATACCTTAAGTCAGGAAGCAACTGATTTGATGGAAGAGTCTCGTCGTAAAATTCAGAAATTTATACATGCAAAATATGATCATGAAATTATTTTTACGCGTGGAACAACGGAAGGAATTAATTTAGTTTCAAATTCATTGCGTAATGTTTTGACGGCTGATGACGAAATTATTATTACCGAAATCGAACATCATTCTAATATCGTTCCTTGGCAATTGTTGTGTCAAAGAACAGGTGCGAAACTGAAATATATTCCGTTAACTGCAGAAGGTATTTTGGATATTGATAAATTAGATGATTTATTGACAGATAAAACAAAATTAGTTTGTGTTAATCAGGTTTCTAATGCGTTGGGTGTTGTAAATCCTATCGAAACGATTATCGAAAAAGCGCATGCAAAAGGCGCTTGGGTTTTAATTGATGCTGCGCAATCTGCACCACATACAGTGATTGATGTACAAACATTGGATTGTGATTTCTTGGTTTTTTCTGGGCATAAAATGTATGGACCAACTGGAATTGGAATATTGTACGGAAAAGAAGATGTCTTGAATGAATTACCACCTTTTCATGGAGGAGGAGAGATGATAAAAGATGTAACAATGGAAGTTTCTACCTACGCTTGTTTACCATTCAAGTTTGAAGCTGGTACACCAGATATTGCTGGAATTATCGGACTTGGAGCTGCGGTAGATTTTATCAATTCGATCGGTATGCAAACGATTCATGATTATGAAAAAGAATTGGTAGATTATACCATTCAACGTTTATCAGAATTTGATGAAGTTGTGATCTACGCTAAAGATGCAGAGCATTCTGGAGCGGTTTCGTTCAACTTAAAATTTGATGGCGTACATTCGTCAGATGTCGGTATGATCTTGGATAAAAAAGGAATTGCAGTGCGTACTGGACATCATTGTGCACAACCAATTATGCATCACTTTAATATTCCAGGCACAGTGCGTGCTTCGTTCGCTGTTTACAATACAAAAGAAGAAATTGATATTTTTATTGATGGTTTAAAAACCGCGATTAGAATGTTGGGATAAATATATTTCTAAACTTATTTAGATTATCATATAAAACAATAAAAGGGAAACATCACTGTTTCCCTTTTATTTTAAACGCTAAAGAAGCACAATTTCATCAACTACAATTTCGGTCATATTTTTTGTAGTACCTTCCTTATCTTGGTATTCTCGATAAGTTAATTTACCAGCAACTGCGAGCTGTTTTCCTTTTTCAACATGCTTTTCAATAATACTTACAATTGGTCCATATGCTACGATATTGTGCCAAATTGTATTTTGTACTTTTTCATTTTTGTTGTTTGTGTAACTCTCGTTTGTAGCTAAACTAAATTTTGCGAACTTCTTGTCGTTTTCAAATGTTTTAATTTCAGGATTGTTTCCTACATTCCCAATTAATTGAACTTTGTTTCTTAATGTACTCATGGCGATAAATAATTTAAATTAATGTAAACCAAAATTAAGAAATAAAATTAAAACATTCGTTTTTAAGTATTTAACTTTTATAAAACATGTTCTTTGTACAATCTATCTAATGTTTTATCTAAATTATAAGTCTTTCCAGGATGTGGTCGTGATGATTGAATTGATGAGCTACGCACAGCAGTTAACCATCTAAAACGTTCGGGAGTTTCAAAATTAGAAATAGCTGATTCGGGATGAATTCCTTCTGCTATTTTGGATAAAGCATTCAAATTGCTGTCAATAAAATCAAGGTCTAATTCATGGCAAAAAGCATTGATTCGTTGATCATTGATGAAATATTTGACTTTCAAATAATTTTGCTTTTTCGAAAATAATATCACTCCAACGTTAATAAATTCTTCGCGCTCTACTTTTGGAACTAATCGAAGAATGGCATACTCATATAAGATTTTTTCTGGCATTGTTCGCTTCGTTTATAAATAGTGCTGAATGTTGTAATCGTGTTTTGATAAATGTTTTGTAAACCGTTCTCATTTCTTCAAACGACGCATGTGTTACCTCTGTTTCTAACCATTCATCGGGAATTAAGTCTACAATTTTATCAATAATTTCATCATTTAGTAATGCTTTAAATTCGGTGTCAACTTCTTCAAGTTTTGTTGCATTTTTCAATAAAACATGATCTTTAATTGGTGCAAATGGAGCAATTGCTGCTTTTTCCCAATTGTCCCACGAATGATGGAAATAATAAGAAGCTCCATGGTCGATTAACCACAACTCTTTGTGCCACATCAACATATTTGTATTGCGAAATGTACGGTCGACATTTGTTAAAAAAGCATCTAACCAAACAATTTGAGAAGATAATTTATCATCAATTTTCATTACCGCAGGGTCATAATTGATTGCTCCAGACAAATAATGTAAAGCTAAATTTGTTCCTTCGCTAAATTTTAATAAATCTTGAATTTCCTCGCCTGCCTCCGATTGTCCAAAATATTCGTCCAATAAAGCAAAAACTAATTCAGGAACTTTAAAACCTAAAATACGAGCAATTTCACCTCCTAACAATTCAGAAATTAACATTCGAGGTCCATGCCCTGCGCCTTTAAATTTTATAACATATTTAAAACCGTCATCCGCATCAGCCAATGCAGGCAAAGAACCTCCTTCGCGCAAAGGTTGCAAATAGCGTTCTACAGTAACTGTTCTTAATTCAATCTCATTCATTGCCTAAAAATACGATGAAAAATTTAAAGTAATTTTCACATTAATAATTTTTATATGTGACTAATGTTATGGATTTTTGAAAGTTAAAGGTTTTAAAGAAAAAGATATTGAGTAAACTTGTAAAAATAGGAAGATTTGTAATGCGTAAAAGTATGCTAACCATTGGTATAATAGCGGCTTTCACTTTAGTTATCGCATTAATTATTCAGATTCTTACTTCTTACTATATTTACAACTATCAAGGGAATATTCCACAGGATTATCGAATAGCAGTTGTGTTTGGGGCAAAAATACAAGCAAATGGACAACCAACTCGTTTTTTGAAAGATCGTTTGGATGCTGCAATTCGACTTTATGAAGAAGATCAAGTGGATGTGATTTTACTTTCTGGAGAAAAAATCTATGAAAACTTCAATGAAATTGATGTAATGGAAAAATATTTATTGGATAGAGGGGTTAAGATTGAAGATACTTACCTTGATGGAGCAGGATTAGATACGTATAGTACAATTTATAGAACTAAAAATATCTTTCGATTTAATAAAGTGATTCTAATTTCTCAATCCTATCATCTCAAAAGAGCATTGTTTTTAGGGAAAGTTTTTGGTTTGGATTGTATTGGATATAATGCAGATAATGGACCTTATAAAACAGAAGGTAAACAGAGTTTTAGAGAGGTTTTAGCGAATATTAAAGCGTTGTTAGATATAGGGAAAGATAGAACACCCGAAGTGATTATAGCACCCAAAAAAGAATAAAAAAAACCGTTCAACTTTTTTGAACGGTTTTTACTTAATATTCTATCAATGTAACGATATCGGTTGCAAAAGTTGTTAACTTATCTTTTCCATTTAAGAAAGTTAAATCAACGATAAAAGAAAATTGTGTTGTTTTACCTCCACATTTTTCTACCAATTTAGCACAAGCTTCAGCTGTACCGCCAGTTGCCAAAACATCATCATGAATTAAAACACGCGCACCATCTTTGATGTAATTTGAATTAACTTCAATTGTTGCTTGTCCATATTCCAAATCATAAGATTGATTAATTGTAGGAGGCGGTAATTTACCTGCTTTGCGAATAAGCACAAAAGGAACTTTTAGTTTTTGAGCAATTTGAATCCCGTACAAAAAACCACGGCTTTCGATTCCACAAACTACATCTACTTTTCCTTTGGCTTTATCTACAAACGCATCTACAATTTCATCCGAAAGTTCTGCGTTTAAGAACAATGGTGTAATATCTTTATAGACAATTCCTTCTTTTGGAAAATCGATAACGTCTACAATCGTTTGATTGATTTTTTCTTGAAGTGTTGACATTCGTTTTTAATCATGTTTTGTTAAGAGACAAATTTAATGAGAATTCATTTGCAAGAATTTCTTTTTACGAATTATTAATGAGTCTAAATAATTTTATAATCCTAAACTTGTCCAAATACGTTCCGGAATTCGAACTGGTCGACGTGTTTCAGCATCAATACAACACAAAATTGTATAACCTTGATTAATTATTTTTCCTGCCTCATTATAAATCGTATAATTAAAACGAATACGAACACCTTTATCACGCTCTGGAACGGTTGTTTCAATTTCGATTAATTCATCATACAAAGCACTTCCAACATATTTTGAATGCATTTCGATAATTGGCATCTGAATTCCCATTGCTTCCAACTCCGCATAAGGAAAACCTCTCTCACGCATCAATTCAACACGTCCAATTTCATAAAATTCGGGATAGTTACCATAATACACTACCTTCATTTGATCGGTATGTTTATATAAAATACGCGTTTTAGTACGAAAAACATTCAATTGTTCTATCTTCTCCATAATTTTTCTAATACATCATTTTAAAACTTCAAAAGTAGAGAACAAAAAAAAGACTTGGTCATTAATTAGCTAAAAAATGAAAAAGTCTATTCAGTAATTTTTTTGTAATCCATCCAACTAAAAGATGTTTGAGAAGAATCTTTTTGCTCTTCCTTTAAGAAATCATATTGAATTTGAATAATTGTTTTGAATGTAGGATTCGCAATTTCATAATAAAAAATCCTTACATTTTCTTCTTCAACTTGTTCAATTCGTAAAAGCGAAAAATTATTTTTAATCCCTAAATCATTTAAATGATTTTCTACTTTGATAATTGCAAAGTCAATTTTTTCTTGTGTAATTTCCATAGTAATACAAAAATAATAAATATTAATTTTGATAAGACAAAATATGTATGAAAAGATTATCTTAGCAGTACTTTTGCTTTGTCTAAAACTGTTTGTTGATTTTTATTATTATACAAAGTATTTTTTAATATATCAATACCCAAATTATTTTTTTTATTCAAAATTTGTTCACAATTTTGTAGGTAAGCTTATGTTTTTCACATAAGCTGATTATCAATAATTTACATTAAAACTTAAGCACTTTTGGACAATATTACGATGATAACTGCAAATTCTGTGTGGGAAAAATGCTTGTCTTTTATCAAAGACAACATTGCGGAAGATGCATTCAATACATGGTTTGTTCCGATTCGTCCGGGCAAACTAAATAATAATGTTTTAACAATACAAGTACCAAGTAAATTTTTTTACGAATGGTTAGAGGAACATTATATCAAAATTTTAAAAAGTGCCTTACAAAAAGAACTTGGTTCTGATGCGAAATTAGTTTATAGTATTTTGATGGATCAAAAGTCACAAGGACGTGAACCATTTACCGTTCGTATTCCAAGCTCGAACAAAGAAAAACCTCGCCCACAAGAGGTTGAAGCGCCAATGAATTTACAGGCGGGTAAAATGATGAATCCTTTTATTATCCCAGGATTACAAAAACTTAAAATTGATTCACAGTTAAATCACAATTATACCTTCAGTAATTTTATCGAAGGAGAATCAAACCGATTAGCTCGTGCTGCTGGTCGTGCGATTGCCAAACGTCCAGGAGGGACTTCGTTCAATCCACTTTTTATTTATGGTGGAGTAGGATTAGGAAAAACTCATTTGGTGCATGCGATAGGTTTAGAAGTAAAAGATTTACATCCAGAGAAAACGGTTTTGTATGTTTCGACAGAGAAATTTACACAACAATTTATCGAAGCTGTAAAAAATAATAATCAAAATGATTTCATTCACTTTTATCAAATGATTGATGTTTTGATTATGGATGATATTCAGTTTTTATCAGGAAAAACAAAAACGCAAGAAGTTTTCTTCCATATATTTAACCACTTACATCAAAGAGGAAATCAAATTATTTTGACTTCGGATAAATCTCCTGCAGATATCCAAGACATGGAAGATCGTTTGATTTCTCGTTTTAAATGGGGATTATCAGCAGATTTGCAAAATCCAGACTACAATACACGTCTATCTATTTTGAAACAAAAATTAGAAAATGACGGAATCGAATTCCCTGACGAAGTAATGGATTATATCGCTCAAAATATTGATACAAATGTGCGCGAA
Organism: Empedobacter sp. 225-1; assembly: GCF_030328185.1. Classification (NCBI taxonomy): domain Bacteria; kingdom Pseudomonadati; phylum Bacteroidota; class Flavobacteriia; order Flavobacteriales; family Weeksellaceae; genus Empedobacter; species Empedobacter sp. 225-1. The sequence continues at coordinate 52,999 of NZ_JACALO010000020.1, forward strand.
TTAGAAGGTTCTTTGAATTCTATCATTGCACAAGCAACATTAAATAAACGCGAGATTACGTTAGATCTTACAGCACGTACACTCTCTAAATTGGTGCAAACGGCTCGTAAAGAAATTTCAATTGATTATATTCAAAAAACGGTTTGCGAATATTTTAAAGTGAAGATGGAAGATATTCAATCTAAAACACGTAAACGCGATGTGGTACAAGCGCGTCAATTGGCGATGTATTTTGCAAAACAATACACAAAAGCCTCGTTGGCGAGTATCGGTTCTCAAATTGGTAAACGTGATCACGCAACTGTTTTGCATGCTTGTAAAACAGTTAAAAACTTACAAGAAACAGACAAGCAATTCCGTGGTTATATCGAAGATATTTCGCGTAAAATTGCTGATTAAATAGTTAATACTTTTTCTATGAAAATTTTAATGGTTTGTTTGGGGAATATTTGTCGTTCTCCCTTGGCAGAAGGTATTTTACAAGCAAAGGTTGGCGACAATCATTTGGTAGATTCTGCTGGTACAGGAAATTGGCACGTTGGCGAACAACCAGACAGACGCTCCGTTGCAGTGGCAAAGAAATATGGCGTTGATATTTCCGATCAACGTGCGATGCATTTCAATCTAATCTTTTTCGAAGAATTTGATTTGATTTTTGCAATGGATAAACAAAACTCGATCGATTTGCAGCAATTAGCTCGTAACGAAGAAGAAAAAGAAAAAGTAAAATTAATCCTGAAAGAAGGGACAGGTCTTGCGCACAATGTACCTGATCCTTATTACGATGGCGAAGATGCTTTCGAGCATGTTTACCAATTATTAGATGAAGCCACTGACGGTATCATCAAAAAATACAATCTTTAAAAAATAATTATGAATACGGCTAAAGTTTATTTGATTCCTTCGCTATTAGGCGAAAGCGAACACAGTAGAGTATTGCCTTTATACAATCTTGATATTATTCGTTCGTTAACTACTTTTGTCGTGGAAAACGAGAAATCTGCACGTAAGTTTATCAAGCAAGTTTGTCCCGAAAAAGTACAAGCCGATTTAGATATTTACATTCTTAACAAAGATACAGAACCAGAAGAGCTGTTCGATTTGATTAAATTATTGGACAAAGGAATCTCCTTGGGTATTATCTCCGAAGCTGGTTTACCTGCTGTTGCCGATCCGGGTGCACAGTTGGTAAAGGTGGCGCAACAAAAACGAATTCAGGTTGTACCTTTAGTAGGTCCATCGTCGATTCTTTTGGCTTTGATGGCCTCTGGAATGAATGGTCAAAACTTTGCGTTTCATGGCTATTTACCTATCGATAAAACCGAACGTAAAAAGAAATTAGCACATTTAGAAAACGAAAGTGCAAAGACTGGAATTGCTCAAATTTTTATGGAAACGCCTTATCGTAATAATCAAATGGTAGACGATTTAACGAAAATTCTTCGTGCCGAAACCAAGATTTGTGTGGCGTGTCATATTACTTTAGACGACGAAGATATTCGTACCTTATCAATCAAAGAGTGGAAAAATGAACAATACGATTACCACAAACGTCCCGCAATTTTTGTGATGCAAGCTTAAACTAATTTTTTAAACTAATAGATCAACACTTCGTGTCGCTTTTCACGAGTCGTTGTTTCAAAGTAAATAAAATAGCCAACTTCCATAAGTTGGCTATTTTATTTAATCATTTTTTGTGTCTTGTTGAGTATTAATAAAAAAAATAACTATCTTAATACGAATTAATTAACCAAAACAATATGCTATGGCAATAAAATTTAACTTAGTAGAAAAACCGCAACTAGGAGTAGCTAGAGGAGGTGTAAAAAATGGTATGCAAGCGCAAAAACAGATGGCGAAGTTAGCATCGACGAATTAACAGCATAAATAGAAAAGTTCTCTGCACTTTCTGAAGCTGATATTCGAGTGTAATCTTCCCTTAACTAGCTACATTCAAAACTAATGATTCCACTGATTATTACTACAATTATCTTGCTGAAATGTTGGAAATTCACTTGTATTCGGTTTATTTATTTTTCCATATTTCAACAAAAACTTGTGCGGAGTAAGGTATCCGAGGCTTGCGTGCGGTCTCTTATTGTTATACATCCACATCCAAGCTTGAGAGAATATGTTGAATTGCTTGATTGTTGAAAACATAAAACAATCCAAAACTTCTTGTCTAAATGTACGATTAAAACTTTCGATCAAACTATTTTGCGTCGGTTGACCAGGCTGAATATAAATCAATTCAATAGACTGATTATGATACCAATCTTTTAGTTCGTTTGCAATAAATTCTGGTCCATTATCGACTCTTATTCGCTCTGGTTTTCCTCTCCATTGAATTAAATTCTCAAGTTCTCTTACTACTCGTCCTGAAGGTAAACTTGTATCGATACAAATACTCAAAATTTCTCGATTAAAATCGTCTATAATATTCAAACTTCTCACGCTTTTTCCGTTTTCTAAACTATCACGCATGAAATCCATACTCCACGTTACATTTGGATAAATCGGACGTAAAAGTGGCTCTTTAATCCTTGCAGGAAGTCTTTTTTTACGTAGGTTAAGTTTCATCGAAGTGTAAATTCGATAAACTCGTTTATGGTTCCATGAATAGTTCAACTTTCTAAGCCGATGAAACATCTACCAAAAACCCCATGTTTTGTTTAAATCCGCTAATGAAGAGAGTTATTGAATGATTAAATCGTCCTGATTGTTACGTTTGGGACGATAATAAAACACCGATGTGCTGATACAAAACAATATACAAGCCTGACGAAGACTGAGTTTAAATTCCTCGCGAGAAAAATCAACCAGTTCGCGTTTTTCGTCAGGCGTTAGAGCTTTTTTTCGATAACAGTTTTTAAAACCGTATTTTGAAGGGTTGATTCTGCAACAATCTTTTTATATTGGACTAATTATTTCTCCATTTCTTTTAACTGTTTGAGTTGATTAGCATCCATTCCCGAATATTTACTCTTCCATTGGTAAAAAGTCGGTTGACTGATTCCGTATTCACGACAAATTTCCAAAACGGTTTTGCCTTTGTCCTGTTCAGAGATAATCTTGATGATTTGTACTTCTGAAAATTTGCTTTTTTTCATACTCTAAGTTCAACAAATAAGTGCAACTCAAATTAAATCATTGGGGGCTAGCCCCCAATGATTAGCCAAGTGCTAAATTTGATTTGTGAAAAAAATATATAAACAACTCGACCAGGAACAAAGATACCAAATTGGAATACTTTTGACAGCAGGAAAAAGCAAAAAAGATATTGCTGATTTAATAGGCGTACATAAATCTACCATCACGCGTGAATTACAAAGAAA
>NZ_JACALO010000021.1:0-53819 GCF_030328185.1 Empedobacter sp. 225-1
AGCCCGATACAATATCGAACTCATTTTTATAATTATTAATTTTTAATCTGTCCAAACTTTTGGGTGCAGTCTATAAATTTTGAAGCTTTTTATTTTGATAATCATTTTTTTATTTCCGATGTTCTTTCAATATCATTATAAATAAAACGATTAGCGGAAGCATCATTCCTAAAATATAATAGGTATTAATTTGTAATATAGTTGGATAAAATAGAATAGCAGTAAGCATCCCTACAATTGCGCCTCCTAAATGTGCGGAATGTCCAATGTTACCTAAATTAGTTTTCATCCCGTAAACAGAATATCCTAAATATAGAATGGCAAAAATCCAAGCAGGAATAGGAAGTGCAAAAAATAATCGTAATTCCATTTCAGGAAAAGCTGCAATCGCAGCAAATAAAATTCCTGTTACTCCTCCCGAAGCTCCTACAGCTGAATAAAAGTTTTCTTTTTTATGAATCAATACCGACAAAAGGTTTCCCCCTATAACAGCTGCTAAAAAGACCAAAAGAAACATGCCGTAGCCTATATTTAATTTTGCATTCGAGAAATCTCCAAACAAAAATCCTTCTGGACTTGCAAAAAATGCAATCACAGGGTTTGCAAAAAAATACAAGGTTAACATATTAAACAACAAATGTGTAAAATCAACATGTAAAAACCCAGAACTTAAAATTCTATAATATTCTTTGTGATGCAGGATAGATCCTACCTGAAATTTATATTTATCAAAGAAAGCATGATCATTAAATCCTTTCCAACTTACCAATACATTTACGCCAATTACGGCTAATGCAACGAGTGAGATATCCCCCATTATTCTTTTATATTTTCTTCTTCATTTGTATTCTCCTCTATTGCATCAAACAATGTCGGCTGCTGCTCTTCTTCTGACTCTGATTCTTCCTCTTCTTCTGGTTCGTCGAATGGAAGTGGCTCCAAAATATTTATTTGTTTCAACTTAAACGTTGTTAACTGATTTCCTTGTGCTTTTATACCTTTAACCGTTATAAATTCTTCTAAATTAATCACTTCTGGTTCTTTTTCTACACCTTTCACTTTAGGAAAAATCAGTTCAATTACAGGTAAATAATCTGTCGAAATAACTTTAATTGACGATTTTCCATCTTCTAATGTATAGAAAATTTGAGGAGAAAACGTATCCTCTAATACAAAGCGTTTCACGAAATAACGTTCTTTCTCTGCATCGAAATACACACAAGAAATTGGTTTTGCAGGTTTCCATTTTTCGATAATTTCTAAATCCTCGTCAAAACGATTACTCAAATCAAATGAAACCAATTTCGCTTCACCTTTTTTATTAATCGTTAAAATTTTATCATCTCCTTTAAAAGAACCCAATAAAATGCCAATTCCATCGGCGTTTAAACGTTTTGTACCCGTGTCAAACCAAATTTCACGAGGGGCTAAAGTTGAAACTCCCTCCTCTTTTAATTCTATTTTTTTGATAGGGTATTTAGTAACCAAATTACCTTTTGAAGCACGACCTTTAATGGCTAAATCAGCAAAATCTATATCAAATTTCATTTTTTTGATGCGTTGATGCGTTTTCAGAATAATTGAAACGACTTCTGCTTCTCCATTTGGATTTGCTGAAAAATATAACACTTCTGAACCTTTATTTCCTGCTGTTAAATCATATTCTTTGTCGCGTGTAATTCCGGTTACAGCAAAACGTTTTTGATAAGCAGGGCCATTTTTACCATCGCGATAAATCAAATTATAAATGGTACGTTTATCATTTTTATGCCAAATTCCGATATGAATAATTCCTTTTCCAACAAATGTCTTTGTATCAACCTTAGTTACAATCATGGAGCCATCATTTTTGAAAACAACAATGTCATCAATGTCAGAACATTCGAATAAAAATTCATCTTTTTTCAATGAAGTTCCGATAAAACCTTCTGTTCTATCCACGTAAAATCGTGTATTTGCTACTGCAACTTTTGTTGCATCAATCGTATCAAATGTTCTAATTTCTGTTTTACGTTCTTTACCTTTTCCGTATTTTGTTTTTAGATTTTTGAAATAATCAATCGCATAATCAATTAAATTAGCTAAATGATGCTTTACATTTTCGATTTTATCTTCTAACGATTCAATAAATTGTTGGGCTTTATCTAAATCAAATTTCGAAATACGTTTGATTCGGATTTCAGTTAATCGGACAATATCTTCTTCTGTAACAGGGCGAACTAAGTGCGCAATATGTGGTTTTAACCCTTTATCAATCGCAGCAATTACTCCTTCCCATGTTTCTTCTTCTTCGATATCGTGGTAGATTCTATTCTCGATAAAAATTCGTTCCAAAGAAGAGAAATGCCATTGTTCTTGTAACTCATCTAACTCAATTTCCAATTCCTTTTTCAATAAGTCAACAGTATTGTTGGTGTTATGAATCAGAATTTCAGAAACGGTCAAAAATTCGGGAGTTTGTTCATTGATGACACACGCATTTGGCGAAATAGAAATTTCGCAATCAGTGAATGCATAAAGTGCATCAATTGTTTTATCGAGGCTACTTCCTGGAACGAGATGAATTAAAATTTCAACTTCTGCTGCGGTATTATCTTCGATTTTTTTAATCTTGATTTTCCCTTTGTCATTGGCTTTCAACACCGAGTCGATCATAGATCCTGTTGTTGTTCCAAAAGGAATTTCTGTGATTTTGAGCGTTGTTTTATCTTCTTGTAAAATTTTTGCACGAATCCGAACTTTACCTCCTCTTAATCCGTCATTATAATCAGAAACATCAATCAATCCTGAAGTTAAGAAATCTGGAAAAATTTGAAATTTCTTTCCTTTTAGATGTAAAATTGACGCATCAATTAATTCATTAAAATTATGAGGTAAAATCTTTGTTGATAGACCTACTGCAATTCCTTCTACTCCCTGTGCTAAAAGTAAAGGAAACTTGATTGGTAAATCGATTGGTTCTTTATTTCGACCATCATACGATGGTTGCCATTTTGTTGTTTTTGGATTATAGACAACTTCTAATGCAAATTTAGTTAATCGTGCTTCTATATAACGAGATGCAGCTGCACGGTCGCCAGTGTAGGTATTTCCCCAGTTTCCTTGCATGTCAATCAACAATTCTTTTTGACCAATTTGCACCATTGCATCACTAATCGCCATATCACCGTGTGGATGATATTTCATTGTATTTCCTACAATGTTCGCAACTTTGTTGTATCGTCCGTCTTCCAACTCACGCATTGAATGTAAAATTCTACGTTGAACTGGTTTCAATCCATCATAAATAGAGGGAATTGCTCGTTCTAAAATTACATAAGAAGCATAGTCAAGAAACCATTCTTGGTACATACCAGAAACTTTCTTGATGCTCTCTTGATTGTCTTGCATCATGTTAAATAGCTACTTCTACTTTTTTTTTAACTATAGAATTAGACGAAACAATTTTATCTAATTCTGTCAAAATAATATTAAGATTTCGATTAGATATGAATGCTAAACGAAATTTCACTTTTGTTAAATTGGTAGGATTCTTTTTACTATTGATATAAAAAACAAGTGTTTTAGAAAATAGTCCTTTCTGAAAATCGTACTTGATTAATTTATATTTTGGTAAATCGATTTTGTTTGGTTTTGAATTTAAGAAGGATAAAAATCCTACATTCTTTGTTTCAAATGTTATCGTTTCCCCTTTTGTGTCAATTGCAAAAAATTGATTTCCACTTTTACAACTCACATAAATCAGTAATGCGATAAAAACAGATACAATATAAGGTGGTATTATGTGATACTTGTGCGGTAAAATACCCGTATACATAATGATGTTTAGAATGATTAAAATAACGATTGTGATGTTAAGCATTCTGAAAAGCTGTATCACATTTATATTATTTTTTTTCATAAATATTATAATAGGTTATTAGGTAGATAGAAAGAATTTGATTTATATAATTTTAATTTTTTATAGCTTCTATTGCTAAATTGTTAATAATAAACTCTTGTCTTGTTGGTGTGTTTTTTCCCATGTAAAATTCTAAAAGACTATCAATCGTTTGATCTTTTCCAATCATTACAGGTTCTAAACGAATATCTTTTCCAATAAAATGTTTAAACTCATCTGGCGATATTTCACCTAATCCTTTGAATCGTGTGATTTCAGGATTTTTCACTTCTTCCAACGCTTTTATTCGTTCGGCTTCAGAATAACAATAACGTGTTTCTTTTTTATTTCTTACTCGAAAAAGAGGTGTTTGTAAAATATATAAATGCCCTTCTTTGATCAATTCTGGAAAAAACTGTAAGAAAAACGTAATAATCAACAAACGAATATGCATTCCATCGACATCGGCATCAGTTGCAATTACAACATTATTGTAGCGTAGATCTTCTAATCCTTCTTCTATGTTTAATGCAGCTTGTAACAAATTAAATTCTTCATTTTCGTACACAATTTTCTTTGTTAAACCATACGAATTTAACGGTTTTCCTCTCAAACTAAATACAGCTTGCGTTTCTACACTTCTACTTTTCGTGATTGATCCGCTGGCAGAATCTCCTTCGGTAATAAAAATCGTTGTATCTAAACGCAATTCAGCTTTTGGATCGTTATAATGTTGACGACAATCTCGCAATTTTTTGTTATGCAAACTTACTTTTTTAGCTCGATCACGTGCTAATTTTCGAATTCCGGAAAGTTCTTTTCGTTCGGTTTCCGATTGTTTTATCTTACGTTCAAGTGCTTGTGCAACTTCTGTATTTTTGTGTAAAAAATTATCAAGATTTGTTTTGATAAAATCATTTACAAACGTACGAACTGTTGTCATTCCTGGTCCAATTTCATTCGAACCAAGTTTTGTTTTCGTTTGAGATTCAAAAACAGGTTCAATGACTTTAATCGAAATTGCTCCAATTATTGACTTTCTGATATCCGCAGGATCATAATTTTTATTGTAAAATTCGCGTACTGTTTTTACAATTGCTTCTTTAAAAGCTGTTAAATGTGTTCCTCCTTGCGTTGTGTTTTGTCCATTTACGAAAGAATAATACGTTTCTGAATAAGATTTTGAGCTATGCGTCATCGCTAATTCTATATCATCTCCTTTCAGGTGAATAATCTCGTAGATTGTTTCTTCTTCAATATTATCTTTCAATAAATCTTTCAATCCATCTTTCGAAAAGAATTCTTCTCCATTAAAAATAATTTTCAATCCAGGATTTAAATAGACATAGTTTCTCAACATTTTATCTACATATTCCTTTCTGAATTTAAAATTCAGGAAAATTGATTTATCTGGAACAAACGTAATTTTGGTACCTTTTCTTAAAGAGGTTTCTTTCTCATCTTCTTGAGATTTCAGAATTCCTTTTTCAAAATCTGCTACACGCGTTTTTCCATCACGAATAGATTGAACACGAAATGATGTCGACAAGGCATTTACCGCTTTTGTACCAACACCATTTAAACCAACCGATTTCTTGAAGGCCTGTGAATCGTATTTACCTCCTGTATTCATCTTAGAAACAGCATCTACCATTTTTCCAAGAGGAATTCCACGACCATAATCACGAATTGTTACTTCATCTTCGCGCAGATTAATCTCGATAGTTTTCCCTGCTCCCATCACAAATTCGTCGATACAGTTATCTACAATCTCTTTCAACAATATATAAATCCCATCATCTTGAGACGAACCATCTCCCAGCTTCCCAATATACATACCAGGTCGCATACGAATATGTTCGCGCCAATCAAGAGTTTTGATATTGTCTTCCGTATAATTTACTTGTTGATCTATTTCTGACATTTGAGTTGTTGAGTGTTAAAACGAGTTTTACAAAAATAAGAAAAAAAATCTTAATATTTTGAAGGTTCATTGATTTGATTTTGAGTAAAATCAACCTATTTTGGAAAATGATTAAATCAAAGTTGCCTCATGCTTCTTCTCTTATTTTTTGTTGAATCAATTGACAAATGAACATCAAGCGATAAATTTAAGACAAAGATTTCATGATAATGATTTTGTTTTCTTAAACAGAAAAAAAACGAGTTGCAATTACACAACTCGTTTACTTTTATTTTTTTATAATTTTTCTCGAAATAACGCTATCTTCCGTATAGAAATTAACAATGTAAACTCCTTTTGGCAAGGTTGAGATATTAGCTTCTGACTTCTGAACTTCTAACATTTGTTTTCCTGTAACATCAAATATTTTAACTCTTTTCACCTCTTTTATTCCTGCTATTTTTACGAATCCATTATCTTGGAATACTGTAATTGTAGATTGATTAACATCTGAAACAGCTAATTTTTCTTGTACAACTTTAACATCATCCAATCCTATATATAAAATATCAGAACAATCGTAATGTCTAAAAACCAATTGCACATCTTGACCAGCATAATCAGAAATATCCACATTTACTGTTTTGGCAACATCGAAATAACCACCGTCTAAGGTTTCTTCATAAACAGGCGTCTCAGTACCTACAAAAGTTGTATTTGCAGGAATTACATAAACAGCATAATGTTCTTCAAAATAACCTTCTTCGTTATCTGCAGCTGAAACTTTAAATGTCAATTCGGTTTTATTACCTTCAGGAATTGTGAATATAGGACTTGTTAAAGTATTGTCTGGCGTAAAAACTTGAAAAAACCAAGAAAAAGACCAAGCGAAAGACCCCGTAAACGAAGGCGCTTCTGCTTCTGCTGCTTCTACAAATTGCCAAGTATCTTTATCTCCATCCAAATCACCTATTGTCCATAAAGCTTGTTTTTCTGGTGTATCAAAATTTTCTTCGAAAATTGTAGTCTGAGCATTAATTTGAGAAGCGAACAATACACCTCCTAATAAAAGTAAATTTTTAATCATATCTTATTCGTGTTAATAAATTAGATGGTAATATAATTAAATTCACTCTTCATTTGATTAAACATCCTGAAAAATTTCACATAAATCTACATTTTCACCATAAAACAAATACTTTATTGAATATTATTTACTTCTTTTTAAGATTTAACTAAATTAATCGTACAAAAAAACTCAATCTTTCGATTGAGCTTTCTATATTTCGTTTCAATATATGCTTAAACATTAAATAAGAAATGCATAATATCACCGTCTTGTACGATATATGCTTTACCTTCTACGTTTAATTTTCCTGCTTCACGACATTTTGCTTCAGAACCGTAAGTCAAGAAATCTTCAAATTTGATTACTTCTGCACGAATAAATCCTTTTTCAAAATCGGTATGAATAACTCCAGCAGCTTGTGGCCCTGTAGATCCTTTTTTAATTGTCCATGCACGAACTTCTTTTACACCAGCTGTAAAATAAGTTTCTAAGTTTAGTAAAGAATAAGCAGAGCGAATCAAACGATTAACACCAGGCTCCTCTAATCCTAATTCTTCTAAGAAAATTTGACGTTCGTCGTATGTTTCTAACTCGTTGATATCCGCTTCAATTTGAGCTGCTAAAACCAATACTTCTGCATGTTCGTCTTTTACCGCTTCTTTTACTTTCGCAACAAATTCGTTTCCATCTTTTGCTGCAGATTCGTCAACATTACACAAATACAAAACTGGTTTCGCTGTAATTAATTGCAAAGAATCAATAATTTCTTGTTCTTTTTCATCTAATTCCATTTCACGAACATTTTTTAACTCTTCTAAATGAGCAATAACAGCAGTCAAAACTTCTACTATTTTTTGTTCTTCTTTGTTACCAGCTTTAGCCGCTTTTTTAGATTTATCGATTCGTTTTACAACCGTATCTAAATCCTTTAATTGCAATTCTAAATCAATTGTTTCTTTATCACGAATAGGATCGATAGATCCGTCAACGTGCGTAATGTTTTCGTTTTCGAAACAACGTAAAACGTGAATAATAGCATTACACTCACGAATATTTCCTAAAAATTGATTTCCTAAACCTTCTCCTTTACTTGCTCCTTTTACCAAACCAGCAATGTCCACTATTTCTACAACTGCAGGTACAACGCGTTCTGGGTTTACAATTTCTTCTAATTGATTTAGACGTGTATCTGGTACAGAAACCGTTCCTACATTAGGTTCAATTGTACAGAAAGGATAATTCGCCGATTGTGCTTTTGCATTCGACAAACAGTTAAATAAAGTAGATTTACCAACATTAGGCAATCCAACAATTCCACATTTCATATATGTTGTCTCTTTTTTTAATGATTGATTATTAGATCGATGTTCTAATAATTTTGTGCAAAGATAATGATTTCCATTAAATTTATTGAACCGAAGAAACTCTGTTCAATTTTATATTTAAGACATTACCAGAATATGATTTCATTTCGCCCAACAAGCAATCGCACGTAGTATCATAATTCAAATCATAATAATTAGATGTTTTATCAAGATTGATCTTTCTGAATTTGAGTTGAGGAAAATTAAAAACAATAGAATCTGTCACATCTTTTTCATAACCATCCTGAAAATCAAATTCAATTGTCAGTTTTGATTTAATTTTAGAAACATCCATGATTGCATTACTTTTTGACAATGGAACTTCTACCACTTTCGATTTATAATCCAAAAAGTCTTGTTGCCATTTTCCTTCTATTGTTTTTATGTTATTCGTAGCACAACTTGTCAGTAAAATCAAGAAAATAAATCCTAAATAATGTTTCATAAGTGTTAATTTTAATTGAAAATACAATTATTTTTTTACATTTACTTAAATACTTATTACAATGAAATTAAACGTTTTAATTATTGGTTTTGTAATCGCCTTAAGTAGTATTGTAAATGCACAAACAGCGACAGAAATATTAACTAAAGCTCAAAATCAAGCAAAAGTTGAAAATAAAAATGTCTTTTTAATTTTTCATGCTTCTTGGTGTGGTTGGTGTAAAAAGATGGAAAAAAACATGGACGATCCTCTTGTAAAATCTTATTTTGATGCGAATTATGTCAAAACATTTATTACGGTACAAGAGCGTGCAGAAAAGAAAAATTTAGAAACGCCCGGTGGAGATGCTGTTAATAAGAAATTAGGAGGAAAAGATCAAGGTTTACCTTTTTGGGTAATTTTAGATTCGGAAGGGAAAGTCTTAGAAGATTCTCGTGTGAATGGTGAAAATATTGGAGGCCCAGCTTCGGAAGATGAAGTAAATAATTTGATTGCAAAATTAGAGACAACATCTAAAAACGAAAAAGTTAATCCCGAAAAAATAAAAGAAGTTTTTATCTTGAAAAAGAAATAATTCATAAATAAAATCCGCTCAATGAGCGGATTTTATTATTGTGTCAAAACATGAAAAGCTTCTTCCAAGTTTTTATATTGTCCTTTAAATTCTTCAATAGATTGATCTGCGATAATTTTACCTTTATTCAATAGAATTACACGTGAACAAAGCGCTTCTACTTCTTGCATAATATGCGTCGATAAAATCACTGTTTTTTCTTTTCCAATTTCACGAATAACTTCTCTTATTTCTATAATTTGATTTGGATCCAAACCATTTGTAGGCTCATCTAAAATTAATATTTCTGGACCCGAAATAATCGCTTGAGCCAATCCGACACGTTGTTTATAACCTTTTGATAACTGATGAATTTTCTTGTGTTTTTCGGGAGATAACCCTACTTTTTCAATTACTTCATCTATTTTTGATTTTGGTACTTTTCTTATGTTTGTGACAAATTCTAAATATTCTTTCACGTACATATCCATATACAGCGGATTATTTTCTTGTAAAAACCCAATCAACTTCTTTGATTCTATTGGTTGAGTCGAAACATTCAAGTCATTCACAGAAATTTCTCCAGCATCTGTATTAATTGCATTGGTAATACTTTTCATCAAGGTAGATTTTCCTGCTCCATTTGGTCCTAATAAACCAACAACTTCTCCATTGTTTATAGAAAATGAAACATTGTCTAAAGCTAATTGTTCGCCGTATTTTTTTACTAAATCTTTAATGATTATTCCCATTTGATGAAAAAATTTCGATAAAATTAGTGAAAAAGATTTGGATATATAAAATTTTATCTTTTAGATTTGTAACTGTAAAAATAAAAAAGTCAAGAATGACATCATTCAATTATTTTAACGCATTTTTCTTTTACTTTTTTGGATATTATCCAGGAGAGCAGGGACTGCGTTGTCGTAATTGATTGTAACATCAACATAAGATAATTTAAAGTCCCGCATTTTGTGGGACTTTTTTTGTGGAAAAAAAATGAAAACAAGAGTTGCAATACAAGGTTATATTGGTTCGTATCATCATGAAGCTGCCAATAATTATTTAGGAAATGACATCGAAATTGTAGAATGTGATACATTCAAAACCTTGGCAAAATCGCTTGCAAAAGGAAAGGTTGACAAAGCAGTAATGGCAATTGAAAACACAATCGCCGGAGCAATTTTACCAAACTATGCATTGCTTACAAAATACAATTTAAAAGTTGTTGGCGAGATTTATTTATCCATTCAACATCAACTAATGGTCAAAAAAGGACAAATTTTAGAAGACGTAAAAGAAGTTCGTTCGCATCAAATGGCCTTATTACAATGTGATAAGTTTCTTGAAAAACATCCAACTTGGCGCGTTGTAAATGATATTGATACCGCATTAACAGCCAAAGATATTGTAGAACAAGATTTAAATGATGTTGCGGCGATAGCCTCTCGAAAGGCAGCAGAAGTTTATGGATTAGACATTTTAGCTTCGAGCATTCAAACGTTTCAAGATAATTTTACTCGTTTTTTTGTATTGCAACGCGAGCACAATGATTACGAAGATTTCAACAAAGTTTCGATGCGATTTTCAGTTCCACACAAAGCTGGTGCTTTGGTAGATGTACTGAATCAAATTGCGGAATGTGGAATTAATATGGATAAAATACAATCTGTTCCAATTATCGAAAAACCTTGGGAATATTCTTTTCACATCGACATTACGTTCGATCAAAAAGAAAAATATTATGAGTTACTTGGCAAAATTGCACGAAAATTAACGGATTTAGAAATATTAGGCGAATATAAACTGGGAAAAAAATGATAGCAGAAGCCCAACGATTAGAAAGTGTTCAGGAATACTATTTCTCGAAAAAATTACAAGAAATAGCGAACATGAAAACCGACATACCAATCATTTCATTAGGAATTGGAAGTCCAGATTTACAACCTCATCCAGATGTGATTGCAGCATTAATCAAAAATTCTCAAAGCGGAATTAATGGTTATCAAAGTTATCGAGGTATTCCAGAAATGAGAGAGGCAATGGCTAATTTTTACAAAAATAAGTTTCATGTAACAGCTAATCCTACAACTGAAATTTTACCGCTGATGGGTTCAAAAGAAGGAATTATGCATATTTCGATGGCTTTTCTGAATGAAGGCGATAAAGTTTTGATACCAAATCCTGGTTACCCAACGTATTCTTCGGTAACTGAATTAGTACAAGCAGAACCCTTGTTCTACGATTTGAAAAATGAAAATAATTGGCTACCTGATTTTGAACAATTAGAAAAATTAGCTGAACAAAAACCCAAAATCATGTGGTTAAATTACCCACATATGCCTACAGGAGCTAAAGCTTCGAAAGATGTTCTAAGAAAAATAGTGGAATTTGCTACTCGTCACAATATTTTAATCGTCAATGATAATCCGTATAGTTTTATTCTGAACGATGAACCAACAAGTATATTAGCAATTGATGGCGCAAAAGAGGTTTGTATTGAACTGAATTCCTTAAGCAAAACCTTTAATATTGCGGGGTGGCGTGTAGGAATGGTAATCGGAAAAGAAGCTTTTATTAACGCTATATTAAAAGTGAAATCTAACATGGATTCGGGAATGAATTTTGCTATACAAAAAGCCGCTACAAAAGCACTTTTAGTCGATGATTCTTGGTACGATGAGTTGACAAAAGTATACGCAGAACGAAGAAAAGTGATTTGGGAAATTGCAGATATTCTAAATGTAAACTATAACCCAGATGCTGCAGGAATGTTTATTTGGGCAAAGCTTCCAGATGGAAAAGATGATAAAGAATTTATTGACGAAATTCTTCACGACAAGAAAGTGTTTATAACACCAGGAAGTATTTTTGGAAGCAATGGTGAAGGTTTTATTCGATTCTCACTATGTGCACCATTAGAGAAGTTGATTGAAGTTAAGAAAAGAGTCGAAGCATGAAAACAATTTCAGTAATCGGTTTAGGATTAATCGGAGGTTCGTTTGCTTTAGCGTTAAAAAAAGTTGGTTTTGCCGAAAAAATTATTGGAGTAGATCAAAATGTAACGCATCAAATTGAAGCGTTAGAATTAGGTATTGTCGATGAAATTGCACCATTAAATGAAGCACTTTCTCAATCAGATTTAGTCGTTATTGCAGTTCCAATTAATTCGATTCAGAAAGTATTACCAGAGATTTTAGATCAAATTAATGATAAAACAATTGTGATGGATATGGGATCAACAAAAGCTGGAATTTGTAAAAAGGTTTTGAATCATCCCAAAAGAAAACAGTTTGTTGCTACACATCCAATTGCTGGAACTGAAAATTCAGGACCAAAAGCAGCTTTTCCAGAACTTTTTTTAAACAAAGTCGCAATTTTATGTGATGTTGAAAAAAGTGAAAAAGAAGCTGTTAAAAAAGTGAAAAAGATTTATCAATCGCTTTGGATGAATGTCAAAACGATGACATCTGATGCGCATGATGCACATATTGCTTATGTTTCTCATCTTTCACATATTACATCGTTTGCCTTGGGACAAACTGTTTTAGAAGAAGAAAAAAACGAAGAAGCAATTTTTGACATGGCAGGTTCTGGGTTTGAATCTACTGTTCGTTTAGCAAAAAGTTCACCTGATATGTGGACACCTATTTTGATTCAGAACCGAGAAAATTTACTCAATGCGATTGATGCTTATCAAACCCAAATTTCTAAAATCAGAAAAATGATCGAAGAAAAAGAAGCCACTGATATTCATCAATATTTAAAAAATACGAACGACATACGTCGAATCTTAAATAAATAAAATAATAGCTGTCTTTCTGAGCTTGGCGAAGAATCACAAAAAAGAATAAATAATTTACACTAAAACAAGTAAATATTAAACCTTAAATTTGTAAATATTATGGAAAATAATAATTGGATAAAAGAATACGATAAACCAATGATCATCGCTGGACCTTGTAGTGCAGAAAGTGAAAAACAAATGATGACAATCGCCGAAGATTTGGACAAAGATTATATACAAGTTTTTCGTGCTGGAATTTGGAAGCCTCGTACTAAACCAAATTGTTTCGAAGGAGTTGGTGCAATCGGATTAAACTGGTTGAAAAAAGTAAAAGACGAATTCGGAATGAAAATCGCAACTGAAATTGCCAACGCAAATCACGCAAAATTAGCATTAGAATATGATGTTGATGTATTGTGGATTGGTGCACGTTCTACTGTAAACCCGTTTACAGTTCAGGAAATAGCAGAAGCTTTACGCGATACAGACAAAACTGTTTTGGTGAAAAATCCTGTTAATCCAGATTTAGATTTATGGATTGGAGCTTTAGAACGTTTAGAGGGTCAAGGAATCAAAAACTTAGGTGCCATTCACCGTGGTTTCTCTACGTATAAAAAGACAAAATACCGTAACAATCCACAATGGCAAATAGCGTTAGATTTCAAAAATAAATTACCTAATGTTCCAATTATATGTGATCCATCTCATATTTGTGGAAATAGAACAGGTTTATTTGATGTTGCTCAACAAGCCTTCAATTTCGAGTACAACGGATTAATGATTGAAACACATAATAATCCTGATGAAGCTTGGTCGGATGCTGCACAACAAATTACGCCAGCTCGTTTATTAGAAATCTTGAAAGATTTAGAAATTCGCCAATCTGATGATCCAGATGCAATTTACAAAACTGGAATTGAAAACTTACGTCATCAAATTGATGAATTAGATAACTCTATTTTAGATACTATTGCACAACGTATGAGAGTTGCAAATTCTATTGGAGAATTGAAAAAAGAACATAATGTGGCTGTTTTTCAACCAGATCGTTGGAAACAAATTAAAGATAATTCGGTAAAAGCTGGAGTTTCTTTAGGTTTATCGGAGGATTTTGTTGATAAATTATTACAAGCAATACATCAAGAGTCTGTTGCACAACAGAACCAGATTATGGTTAAAAAAGAAGAAAAAATATAAACAATATTGAAAGGAATTGTCATAAAATCTACTGGTAGCTGGTATCATCTTCTTACGGAAGATGGTACAACTTATCAGGCAAGAATTAGAGGAAAATTTAGAATAGCAAATATCAAACACACTAACCCAATTGCGGTTGGTGATGAGGTTGATTTTGAAATTGATAAAGATGATATTGCGGTTATTACAAAAATATATGACCGTAAGAATTACATCATTCGAAAATCGGTCAACCTTTCCAAAAAAACACACATTATTGCTTCTAATATTGATGTCGCTTTTTTGGTTGTAACGCTTACTAATCCCAAAACTTCGTTTGGTTTTATTGACCGATTCTTGATTACTGCCGAAGCTTATCATATTCCTGTTGTCATTCTATTCAATAAAATGGATTCGTACACAGCAGATGAAATCGCTGAATTAGAAATTTACAAATCAATATACAATACAATTGGTTACGAAAGCATTGATATTTCTGCCGAAACAGGTTTAAATTTAGATAAAGTAAAAGCGTTAATGAAAGATAAAGTAAGTTTAGTTTCAGGACATTCTGGAGTTGGAAAATCTACATTATTAAATACATTAAATCCCGATTTAAATTTAAAAACGCACGAAGTATCTGATTTTAATAGCAAAGGACAGCATACCACAACTTTTGCCCAAATGTACGAATGGCCTTTTGGTGGTTTCATTATCGATACTCCTGGAATCAAAGAATTTGGTTTAGTACACATTGATAAATCTGAATTGCAAGGTTACTTTCCTGAAATTTTAGCGTTGAAATACAATTGTAAGTTTGATAATTGTATTCATGTTAACGAACCAAAATGTGCTGTTCGAGATGCTGTTGAAAATGGTGAAATAGCTATTTCTCGTTACGAAAATTACCTCACTTTTTTAGAAGAAGATATTTACACTGGTAAATAAAATAGCATAAATAAGCCGTTTCTATAGAAATGGCTTATTTTTTTTCAAATTACGGTTTCACGTAAAAAAAGACCATTCACTCCATTTATTTTTGCTAAAATTATTTGAATGAACAATTTATCTGTGCAAATTGCATTGGATTTTGTAGAATGCACAAAAGAACAAAAAGAAATATTTTTGAAACATTTGGAAGTTTTAAAATGGCAGCCAATTAATCCAAATAAATTATGGATTGCTGAGTTCGAAAATAGTGAAAACAATCAAAGTCGATTAGATAGTATTGAGCGAGAATTAATCTTAGCAAAAGAAATCTCTAATCTGTATGAATTAGATTATGCAATAATTATTGAAAATGAAATTTATTTTAATCAATTAAATTAACCATAATAAACATAAAGCGATTGCTTTCCAAACTAAAATTACGACAAAGCGTTAAAACTCATTTAAAATATGTATTTTTAACGCTTCTTTATTTGTTAATTTTTTCTTAAATTTCTAAAGTTTTTTTATTAAATACAAGACACCTTATTTATGCGAATGATTTTACAGCGTGTACAACATGCTTCTGTAATGGTTGAAGGAGAAATAACTGGAAAAATAAACAACGGAATTTTGGCTTTGGTAGGTTTTGAGCCTGAGGATACAAAAGACGATTTTGAATGGATTTCAAAAAAAATGATTCAATTAAGAATTTTTAACGATGAAAACGGGGTAATGAATTTAGACGTGCAACAAACAAAAGGTGACATTTTGATCGTTTCCCAGTTCACGTTACATGCTTCAACAAAAAAAGGAAACCGTCCTTCTTACATAAAAGCATCAAAACCAGATTTAGCTCAAGAGCAATATCACTCTTTTTTGGAGGTTTTAGAGACCAATTACAAGCCTGTACAAAAAGGAATTTTCGGTGCCGATATGAAAGTTGAATTACTCAACGATGGTCCAGTAACCATTTTTATCGATTCGAAAAATAAAGAATAATTAATATAACACTATTATTGAATGAATAAAACTCTACTTTTTACAACTTTATTTATCAGTTCTTTTTGCTTTTCGCAAAATTATGCAGTCGATCAAATTCCAGCCGATTTGTTAAAAGATGCCTATGCTGTTGTCCGAAAGGAGGATGAAAAAATTGATCTTTTAAAAATTGATGAACTCAAACACACAAAAGAAGTTGTGGTTACAGTTTTGAATAAAGCTGGAGATAGCTATGTAAGAGCACAAGCACATTACAATCCGAATATCAAAATTGATGCATTAGAAGCTGTGTTGTTTGATGCGAATGGCAAGGAAATTAAAAAATTTAAATCCAAAGATTTTAGTGATCAAAGTTTTGTGAGTAGTGGTCAAATGTACACGGATGATCGTATCAAATACCTTAATTTCACGCCTACTCAATATCCTTATACGATACATTATAAAATTTCGATTACGAGTAAAAATACGATTGGTATCCCAAAATGGTTTCCTGTAAAAGCTCCAAATTTATCCATCGAAAAATCATCTTATTCTTTCACGAATAAAACAAATTCTGTTATCCGAATTAAGGAAAATAATTTTGTCGGATTTAACATTCAAAAAGAAGGTGATACGAATAATCTAAACTATAGATTTAATCATATTCCAGCTTTTAACGAAGAAGATAAAATGTTGAGCATCAGAAATATTTTTCCAAATGCTGTTTTAGCTTCGAATCAAATTAATATCGATGGAGTTAAAGGTACATTTGATAATTGGAATGATTACGGAAAATGGACCTACGATTATTTAGTGGGAGGTAAACAAGATTTTACAACAGCTCAAAAATCATTTTTCCAACAGCTTGTAAAAGATGCAAAATCAGAAAAAGAGAAAGTCCAGATTTTGTACAAACATCTCCAAAACAAAGTCCGTTATATTGGTGTACAATTAGGTATCGGTGGACTGTCGCCATTTCCCGCTTCTTATGTAGAAAGTAAAAGTTATGGCGATTGTAAAGCGTTGACAAATTACACGATGTCGATGTTAGATGCTGTTGGCATCAAATCTTATTATACCGAAGTACACTCAGGATCACCTGCACAAGATATGACTGAGGATATGATGTATTTACAAGGTGATCATGTTATCTTGTATGTACCATTAAAAGACGAAGATATATGGTTAGAAACAACTAGTCAAACTTCAGCATTTAATTATTTAGGTGATTTTACAGCGAACAGAAAAGTATTTATTTTAGATGAAAAAGGTGGAAAAATAATTCCTTCTCAAAGTTTCAAACCAGAAGACAATCAATTAATCGTAACTGGTAATGCTACAATCTCTGTTGATGGAACACTGAATTTTCAATTTAAAGAAACGTCAAAAGGATTGATTTATGAAAATTTAGCAAGATACAATCAACTTAGTGAAAAGGATCTTGATATTCGTCTAAAAAACAGATTTTCATCTTTACAAGGAATTCATTTTAAGCAAAAAGAGTTTGAAAACGATTGGGAAAATGCAGTTTTTACATCCAATTTTGATTTTTCAGTTCCTAATTACGCTAAAATTCAGGGAAACAATATCATCATTAATATGATTCCTGTAAATCGTGAAGAAACCTCTTTGAAAAAGGCAAAAGACAGAAAGTTTGATTTTAAAATTGAATCTGGATATGTTGACGAAGTAATCTATTCGCTTGCATTACCTGCTGGTTATAGATTGCCTCAAAAATTTGATTCAATTTCTGTGAAATCGGTTTTTGGTGAATATCATTTAGAAATCAATCCAAAAGAAAATGCCACAATCGAGGTTAAACGTATTTACAAACAATTGCCTGGAAAATTTACCAAAGAAAAGTTCAATGAATATGTAGAATTTCGCCGACAAATAGCAGGATATGACAACACAAAATTACTTTTAGAAAAACTATAACACACTTATATGAAAACATTAATTGCGATAGTGGCCTCTGTTGCTACAGTTTCAAGTTTTGCGCAAGATGTGAAATTTGGAAAAATATCAAAACAAGATTTCGAGAAAACAAAGAGTACAATACAGGCAGATGCTCCAGCAGAAGTTTTGTATGCAGATGGAAATTATAAAGTAAGTTTCAATACAAATCAGGGCGGTGTTGAACAAACAAAAAAAGTTTTTTATCGCATGATTGTCTTTGATAAAGACAAAACACCTGACGATGTTTTAAAAATTGAAATTCCTATTTATAAAAGCACAACAACTGATCAAGATAAATTACTTTCTTTAAAAGCTGTTACTTATAACTTAGAAAATGGAAAAATAGTTGAGCAAAAAGTAGAGAAAAAAGATATTTTCTTAGAAAAAGTTCATCGTTTTTTAGATAAGCAAACCTTTACATTTCCAAATGTTAAAAATGGCTCAATCTTAGAATATACATACGAAATTGTTTCTCCTTTTGTTCGACAAACTGACGCTTGGTATTTCCAACAATCAATACCAGTTGTTGCAAGTAATTTTACATTTCAAAATCAGGAATATTTTAATTATCAACAAGATTTGAGAGGTGGTTTTACGCCTAAAATATCAACTAACTCGAAAGAAGAAACATTTACAAGTACTTCCTTTGGAAACAGAGGTGTTTCAAGTTTCGGAGGAGATATGGGAAACCAAGGAGCTACTTCAACTACTCAAAAACTAAAATTAAATACCCAAACCTACACTTTAACCAACTTACCTTCTTATTCTCGCGAAGCTTATGTGCTCAATCCACGAAATATGTTAGCAAGTATTCAGTTAGAGCTAGCCTCTTTCTCAGTACCGGGTAGAACAACAGAAAATTATGCGACTACTTGGGAACGCATTGGAAAAGACTTGATGGATCACGAAGGTTTTGGTCGCCAATTAAACGGAAATAACTTTTTAGACGAGACGGTAAACGCAACAATAGCAGGAAAAAATACGAATACCGAAAAAATGACTGCTATCTATGATTACGTTAAAAAGAATTTTACGTGGAACGAATACCACAGCGAAACAACTGAAAAAGGAATAAGAAAAACATTTAATGAGAAATCTGGAAATGTTGCTGATCTTAATTTATTATTGACTACAATGTTGCGAAAAGCTGGATTAAATGCTAATCCTATTGTGTTAAGTTCTTTGCAAAATGGATTAATTAATTATTCATTTCCTTCTCGCAGCAAACTAAATTATGTCATTGTTGGGGCAGATGTGGATAATGATTTTTATCTGATGGATGCGACGGATAAGAATGCACAAATCAATTTATTGCCACTAAGAGCAATCAACGATCGTGGATTTATGGTAAATGAAAAAGGAATCAAAGAAATTCCTTTGCGCAATTCTGTTATGACGAATAATAAAATATCAATTACCGCCGATTTAACTACTGATGGAAATTTGAAAGGTCAATTTTCTAATGTAAGAGATAATTACTTTTATATGTTCGATAAAAATGAAATTGCAAACGATCCAAAAGCGTTCGAAAAAGAATTTGTAGAAGATTATAATTTCGAAATTTCTGATTTTAAAACACAAGATAACAATCAAAATAATATTCGTCATCAATTCAAATTTGATGATGTAAAAGTGGATGTTGCAGGAAACAAAATCTTATTCAATCCCTTTCTTTTTGTAACAAACACAAAACATAACTTGAATTTAGAACAACGTAATTATAACATCGAATTTGGTGCGCCAATAACGAATACAAATACAGTGAAAATTAAAATTCCTGAAGGATACAAAGTAGAAACTTTACCTGTAGAAAAACAATTTACAATGCCAGATCAAGTTGGGGGATATATTTGCAAAGTAATAGAAAAAGATGGCTATATTATTGCTCAAGCTCAAAAAGTAATGCCTTACAGTACTTTACCAGCACAATATTACAAACCATTGAAAGAATTTTTAACAAATATCATTCAAGCTGAAAGTCAGCAAGTGATTTTAGTTAAACAATAAAAATATAGAAACTGCGAATAAAGCCAACTCCAAACGCGAGTTGGCTTTTTATTTTTGTACCTTTATCTTTTAAAAAATTTAAACAAAATGAGCCTTAAACAAGCACAATTAGACGTTGATAATTGGATTAAAGAACATGGTGTTCGTTATTTTAACGAGTTAACAAATATGGCACAACTAACAGAAGAAGTTGGTGAAGTTGCTCGTATTATTGCTCGTCGTTATGGTGAGCAGTCAGAAAAAGAATCAGATAAAAACAAAGACTTAGGCGAAGAATTGGCCGATGTTATTTTTGTGGCGCTTTGTTTAGCAAATCAAACTGGTGTTGATTTAGAGTCTGCTTTTTACAAAAAATTAGATTACAAGACAAAACGTGATCATGATCGTCATCAAAATAATGATAAATTAAAATAAATATGATTGAAATTTCTGCGCTACAATCTTCCATCAATAATCAACTATCGATAACAGGATCCAAAAGCGAAAGCAATCGTTTATTGTTATTAAACCAATTATTTGAGAATGTTTTGACTTTAGAAAATATTTCAAATTCAGAAGATTCTCAGTTAATGCAAAAGGCTTTAGCAAACAAAACAGATTTAATCGATATTCATCACGCTGGAACCGCTATGCGATTTTTGACAGCTTATTTTTCTATTCAAGACGAACGAAAAGTAACGTTAACAGGTTCTGATCGAATGAAACAACGACCTATAAAAATTTTGGTAGATGCGTTAAACGAATTGGGTGCAGAAATTTCGTATCAAGAGAATGAAGGCTATCCACCTTTGTCTATTGTAGGAAAAAAATTAACCAAAGAAACAATCACTATTCCATCTAATATTAGTTCGCAATACATCACAGCGTTATGTTTAATTGGAACGAAATTAGAAAATGGATTGACGATAAATCTTGACGGAAAAATTATTTCTGTTCCATATATTCAAATGACAATTCAGTTGTTGAATAAAGTTGGAATTAAAGCTACTTTCGAAGGAAATACAATTCAAGTTCCTTTTACGAAAAGGATCGAAGCGCAAATAGTACAAGTTGAATCCGATTGGAGTTCGGCTTCTTACTATTATAGTTTGATTGCTTTATCACAAAATTCTGAAGTTAAAATTTCGACATATTTCAAAGACTCTTTACAAGGAGATTCGGCTTTGCAAAATATATATGCAGAAAACTTCGGTGTGATTTCTACTTTTGATAATGGAATTTTAAGCTTAAAAAACGATGCGAATTTTCAGCCTAAACAAAAGATTGAATTAAATTTAATCAATACACCAGATATTGCACAAACCATTGCCGCAACTTGTGTTGGACTGAAAGTAAATTGTATTTTAACAGGGTTAGAAACATTAAAAATCAAAGAAACAGATCGTTTGGTTGCATTGAAAAATGAGTTAGAAAAATTAGGTGCGATTATTCGTATTACTGATGATTCTTTAGCGATAGAAGGTTATCAAGATTTTTCTGAAACACCAACTTTTGAAACATATAATGACCACAGAATGGCAATGTGTATGGCGCCTTTGGCTCAGAAATATGCGATTCGCATTAACAATGAAATGGTCGTAGAAAAGTCATATCCGACATTTTGGGAAGATTGGACAAAATTAGGATTTGAGATTAAATCTATTTAAAATAATATCAAAAAAAAATCCGCTCGTGAGCGGATTTTTTTAGAATATACTAAAGTTTTTATTCAAAATTTTGCATGTTTACAAGATTTGCGTAAACACCTTTTTTCTCTATTAATGAATGATGATTTCCTTCTTCAATAATTTTTCCAGCTTCCATCACCACAATTTTATCTGCATTCTGAATTGTAGATAAACGGTGCGCAATAACCAAAGAAGTACGATTTTGCATCATATTATTTAAGGCAACTTGTACCAATTTCTCCGATTTAGTATCCAATGCCGAAGTCGCCTCATCCAAAACCATAATTGGTGGATTCTTGTAAACTGCACGCGCAATACTTAAACGTTGTTTTTGTCCACCAGAAAGTTTGCTTCCACCCTCTCCTACCGACTCTTGGTATTTTTCTGGCATTTTGATTATAAACTCTTCTGCATTAGCAATTCGCGCAGCACTCACAACTTTCTCCTCACTTGGCGATTTATCTCCCAATGAAATATTATTAAAAATAGTATCATTAAACAGGATAGAATCCTGCGTTACCAATCCAAATAATAAGCGATAATCGTGTAGTTTTATATGTTTAATATCAATTCCATCAATTAATATTTGGCCAGATTTTACATCCCAAAAACGCGTAATTAAATTCGCTAAAGTCGATTTTCCTGAACCTGATTGCCCAACTAAAGCAACTGTTTCTCCTTTATTTATTGTTAAATTAAAATCTTTGATGACATCATGTTTTCCATAGGCGAATGTTACATTTCGAAACTCGATTTTATCTTCAAAAGCTTCAATTCCTTTTGCATTTGGTAAATCTTGAATTGATACATCTGCATCCAAAACTTCAAAGATTCGTTGAGCAGAAACCTCTCCTTTCTGAACATCTGATAAAGCTTTCGAAAACTTTTTAATTGGGTCTAATAAAGTGTAAAAAGTAGCAATATAAAAAATGAATTGTGAACCTGTTAATCCATTTCCTTCTAATGATAATTTTCCTCCAAAAAAGACTATCAATCCAATTGTAACCGCACCTAAAAACTCACTTGTAGGTGAAGCTAAAGCTCTCTTTTTCATTACCTTTTGAAGGTATTTTCTGTAACGATTAATCGATTCATCAAATCGTCCTTTGACTTGGTCTTCAGCATTAAAAATCTTAATGATTTTTAGAGATGTCAACGTTTCATCCACATAGGTAATAATGTTTGATAATTCATCTTGTGCATGAGCAGCAGCTTTTTTTAAGCTTTTACCGATCAAGGAAATAATTGTCCCCATAATAGGAAAAACTAAAATAGCGAATATGGTCAATTGATAACTAACTGTAAATAGTACACCTACAAAAACGATAATCATAATCGGCGATCGAACAATTTCGACAATCGAATTGAGAATATTTGATTCTACTTCATTCACATCACTCGAAATACGATTAATCATATCTCCTTTTCGTTTTTCAGTAAAATATGCAACAGGCAAATCGATAATTTTGTTGTGAATATCAACACGTAAATCACGTGTAACACCTGAACGTAAATCCACTAAACAAGTTTCAGATAAAAAACTAAAAATATTTCGGAATAAAAAAGCGACTATAAAAATGACACACGAAATTGCCAACACATAAATAGGTCCTTCTGTTTGAGAAACTTCATTCATATAGTAAGCCGAATAATCAGAAAAGAACTGCTTCAAATCATCTAATTTACCCGAATAGATAGGTTTCGTGACAACTTCATTATTTTCTTCACCAAATAAAACGCTCAAAATTGGCATCATAAAAGCTAATGCAACAACATTGAAAAGTGCGTAAAGTAAGTTGAAGATGATCGCTGTAATAAACGAACTTTTATATGGTTTAGCGTAGTTGAACGCTCTTTTAGTTAAACTCATTTTATATTTTTAATCATCAAAAGAATAATTTTGACTTTGCAAATTTAAGCAAAAAAAATAATGACTATTCTTTTTAAGAAATAGTCATTATAGAGTAAATTTTGTGGTTTGATTACTCAGAGTAACCTTTTCGTTTTTGTTTTGATTTATTTAACTCGATGCCAAGTTTGCGTTCTTCCAACAAGAGAAATTCCGATATAACCTCTTACATCAAGTTTGTCATTACCATTTAATGACATTTTTGCTTTGTATTCTTTTCCATTATTAGGATCAAGGATTTTTCCTCCATTCCATTCTTTACCATCTTTTTTAAGACCTGTAAGAATTTGCATTCCTAAAATTGGTTTATTTTTTAACGCTCCTGAACAATCTGTACATTTAGCGTCTTCTTTTCCTTTTGTTAAAATCTTAGTGACTTTACCATACAGTTTTCCATCTTTCTCGAAAATCTCTACGTAAGACTTCGCTTGTTTTGTTTCATCATCAATTGTTTTCCATGTTCCAATCGGTGATTGCGCATACATTAAAGATGTCAACATAAAGAATAATCCGAATAAAATTGATTTTTTCATATTTTTATCCTTTAAAATTTATTTCACTAAAGTAACTCTTTTTTGGTGTAAACAAAACACTAAGTATTATTTTTTATACAAATCGTATAAACTAAATGCTTAAATACATTTAAACATTTGTTTTTTAAATATTTAAAAGTTAGTAATTTTTTAAATAAATAGTATATAATTTTATTTATTCAAGTCAATACAACGTATTATTTTCCATCTATAATCGCCATATAAATGTTTCATATTTATCAAAAAAAAAGATTTTTAGCTTATTTTTATACAGAAACCTAAAAAAATGAATACATTTGTCTACTATTTTTATAGAGTTTATAGATAAAGTAAAATGACCCATTTCTCAAAATATAGTTTACCATTCAACAAAGCGGATTTAGAACCAATAATTGAATCTATCATTTACGATGAAATTTTTCAGCAACCAAATTCAACTTACAGAAAAGAAGATTTGTTAAATCAATTCAATACTATTTTGCTAAAAATTGTTCCAGAAGAAAAATCAAATAAAATTAGTCTTTATTTCTTTGAACAATTTACGCAACTACGACAAGAATTAGAAAATCTTATTTACATTTTTTATGCGAATGACCCTGCTTCAAAATCCGAAATAGAAATTATTTTAGCCTATCCAGGTTTTTTTGCAATCGCTATCCATCGTTTAGCTAATATTTTATTCAAATTGGACACTCCAATTTTACCACGTTTTTTCTCAGAATACGCACATTCTAAAACTGGAATTGATATTCATCCTGGTGCCACAATTGGAAAAAACTTTTATATAGATCATGGTACTGGAATAGTAATTGGAGAAACAACTATTATTGGGGATCATGTCAAAATTTATCAAGGTGTAACTTTAGGAGCATTTTATGTTTCGAAGAATTTAGCGGATAAAAAACGTCATCCAACCATCGAAAATAATGTAACAATCTATGCTGGAGCTACTATTTTAGGTGGAACAACTGTAATAGGTGAAAACTCTATAATTGGAGGTAATGTTTGGATTACAGAAAGTATCGAAGATAATTCGATTGTTTATCAAGAAAATAAACCACAAATAAAGAAGCAAAAAATTGAACAACATCACGATTATATCATCTAAAAATCTATCAAAATGATTTATAATAATATCTTAGAAACCATTGGAAATACACCAATAATCAAATTGAATAAATTATTTCCAAATCATCATGTATACATAAAAATTGAGAAACAAAATCCAGGAGGATCAATCAAAGATCGTATAGCTTTGGCAATGATTGAAGATGCTGAAAAAGCAGGTATTTTACAACCTGGAGGAACAATTATCGAACCTACTTCAGGTAATACTGGTATTGGATTGTCTTTTGTAGCTGCAGTAAAAGGCTATAAAATGATTATTACAATGCCAGAATCAATGTCGATTGAACGCCGAAAAATAATGGAAGCTTATGGAGCTGAATTTGTTTTGACTCCAAAAGAATTAGGAATGAAAGGTGCAATCGCAAAAGCACAAGAATTAGCTGAAAACATAGAAGGAGCTTGGGTTCCACAACAATTTGAAAATAATTCAAATCCAACTATTCATTATACTACAACAGCCAAAGAAATTCTTGCAGATTTTCCTCAAGGAATTGATTATTTAATTACAGGTGTTGGTACGGGAGGACATCTTTCTGGTATTGGAAAAGCATTAAAAGAAGCGAATTCTTCAACTAAAGTTTTTGCTGTAGAACCAACAGAGTCACCTGTGATTTCAGGAGGAAATCCTGGTCCACATGCTCTTCAAGGAATTGGAGCTGGATTTCTACCGAAAAATTTAGATTTAACTATTGTTGATCAATCAATTCAAATTACAAAAGAAGAAGCTTTTGAATTCACCAAAAAAGTTGCTAAAGAAGAAGGTTTATTTGTTGGAATTTCAACAGGTGCATCTCTTGCTGCTGTTTCTAAAAAATTGGATATAATAGGAAATGAAGCTAAAATTATAACGATAAACTATGATACAGGCGAACGTTATTTATCTGTAGAAGGTTTGTTTTAAAGTCAGTATTAACCAAAATCCTAAAGGAGACATTGTCAAAATGTCTCTTTTTTTTATTCAATAAGGTCAAAAAGTCAGTTTTTTAACATCTTATCTACTTTGGAATTTTTTTTGATGGAATAAAACCATACAAAACGAATATAAAAAACTAAGGGTCAATGGATTTTAATCAATTTACAATAAAGGGTCGAGAAGCAATACAGGCCGCGCAACAAATCGCAGTTTCACATAAAAATCAAGCGATAGAACCTGCTCATATTTTAGGAGGAATGATTGATGTTGATGAAAACGTATTATCATTAATCTTAGAAAAACAAGGTGTAAAAATGGATATGTTGAAACCTGAGCTGGATTTAGAAATCAATAAATATCCAAAAATTGAAGGTCAACAAGGAAATCATCTTTCAAATTCATCTAACCAAATTTTGCAATCTGCACAAGAAATTGCAAAAGAGATGAACGATGATTTTATCACCTTAGAGCATTTATTATTAGGTATAATCAAGAATGTATCACCTGTTAGTCAGTTATTAAAAAATAAAGGTGTAACATTCGAGAACACAAAAAAATTAGTAACAGAATTGAGAAACGGAGAAAGAGTAACTTCTGAAAATGCAGAAGGAACATATAATTCATTAAACAAATACGCTAAAAATTTAACAGATTTAGCAAAAGAAGGGAAATTAGATCCTGTAATTGGTCGTGATGAAGAAATTCGTCGTGTTTTACAAATTCTATCACGTCGTACAAAAAATAATCCAATCCTTATTGGTGAACCAGGTGTTGGTAAAACCGCTATAGCAGAAGGTTTAGCACATCGTATCATCAATGGAGATGTTCCAGAAAATCTTTTGAATAAACAAATTTTTTCATTGGATATGGGAGCTTTGGTTGCAGGTGCAAAATACAAAGGTGAGTTCGAAGAACGTTTGAAAGCCGTTGTAAAAGAGGTAACTGCTTCGAATGGAGAAATTATTTTGTTCATCGATGAGATTCACACGCTTGTTGGTGCTGGCGGTGGCGGAGAAGGCGCAATGGATGCAGCAAATATCCTGAAACCTGCTTTAGCTCGTGGTGAATTACGTTCAATAGGAGCTACAACGTTGAATGAATATCAGAAATACTTTGAAAAAGACAAAGCTTTAGAGCGTCGTTTTCAGAAAGTAATGGTAGAAGAGCCTGATGAAGAATCTGCAATTTCGATCTTGCGTGGTATTAAAGATAAATACGAACAACATCATAAAATAGGCATCAAAGATGAAGCTATTATTGCGGCTGTAAAATTATCAACACGTTATATCACAGATCGTTTTTTACCAGATAAAGCGATTGATTTGATGGATGAAGCAGCTTCTAAATTACGTATGGAAATGAATTCTAAACCAGAAGATTTAGATAAATTAGACCGAAGAATTATTCAATTAGAAATTGAAATTGAAGCGATAAAACGTGAAAATGATGAGAAAAAATTGAATCTTTTGAAAGAAGAATTATCAAATCTTCAAGATGAAAGAAATCAATTGAACTCGAAATGGGAAGCAGAAAGAACACGTGCTGATGAAGTTCAGGATTTGAGAAAACATATCGAAAATATCAAATTTGATATCGAACGTGCAAAACGTGAATACGATTATGCAAAAGCATCTAAATTAGAATTTGAAGATTTAGTCAATGCCAAAAAAGATTTAGAAGAAGCTGAGAAAAATTTAGAAGAAAACAAACACAACAAATTGGTGAAAGAATTTGTTGATGCAGATGATATCGCAGAAGTTGTTTCGAAATGGACAGGTGTTCCTGCTCAAAAAATGATGCAATCTGATCGTGAAAAATTATTGAATTTAGAAAGCCAATTACACAAACGTGTTTTAGGGCAAGAAGAAGCTATTACAGCTGTTTCTGATGCCATTCGCCGTTCTCGTGCAGGTCTTAGCGACGAAGGAAAACCAATCGGTTCGTTCTTATTCTTAGGATCTACCGGGGTTGGTAAAACGGAGTTGGCAAAAGCTTTAGCCGAATTCTTGTTTGACGATGAAAATGCAATGACGCGTATCGACATGTCTGAGTATCAAGAACGCCATGCGGTTTCTCGTTTAGTTGGGGCACCTCCGGGCTATGTAGGTTATGATGAAGGTGGACAATTAACAGAAGCGGTTCGTCGTCGTCCTTACTCGGTTATTTTGTTAGATGAGATTGAGAAAGCGCATCCAGATGTTTTCAATATTTTGTTACAAGTTTTAGATGATGGACGTTTGACAGATAACAAAGGTCGTGTGGTCAACTTTAAAAATACAATTATCATCATGACTTCTAACTTTGGTTCGCATACAATTTTAGACAAATTTGCTGATATTGACGAAAACAATGTCCCACAGATTTATGATGAAACAAAACAACTTGTTTTTGATGAGTTAAAACAAAATTTTAGACCAGAGTTTTTAAATCGTATTGATGAAATCATATTATTCCGTCCGCTAAGTGAAAACCAAATTTCTGGAATTGTATCTATTTATTTGAATGGAGTGGCTAAAAAATTAGCACAACGAGACATCACATTAGATATTACACCAGAAGCTGTAGAATATTTAGCGAAAAAAGGATATGATCCTCAATTTGGAGCAAGACCTCTAAAAAGAGTCATTCAACAAGATGTATTAAACGAATTATCAAAAGAAATTTTGAAAGGTTCTATTAATGATAATGATGCGGTTTTAATCGATTATTTCGAAGAAAAACCAGGAGATAATAAATTAGTTTTCAGAACTAATCAATAAATTACGATTTATTGTTGTGTAAAAAATCCGCTCAATGAGCGGATTTTTTTTATTTCTTCTTTTTATAAAGTGGAACGGTACTGCATGCTTCACCAAACATTAACGAACTAACAATAGGTTGCAAACGTTCTATTAATTGAATATAAGCCGAATCTGGAACGGGTTTGTGCGAACATCCTTTTACAATTATTTTTCCATCGATATAATCATCATAAGGTAAATGATCGACAATCTCTGTGTACAAAATCGTATCCAAATCTTCTAAACTTCCGTGAACAACGCGTTTTACTATTCCCGACAAGTATGTTGCGACCAACAAATATGCCCAAGACGGAACAATTGCATCTGCTGTACACGTTAATGCAACATATTTATCTTGATATTGTGACCAATCATGATTTTTCAGATTTTCTCTAAAATCTTTTTCTCTAAGAATCAATTCTTCATATAACCAATCTTTCAAGTCAAAAACAACACGATCTCCATCAGGATAATAATCCTGTAAATCAATTGTGACTAAGCTACTATTGGCAACTTTATTTATAATCTCGTCTGACATTTTTCTTTCTTTGAAAGAGTAAATTTACGCAATAAAAAACATTGAAATCTACTCCACTTATAGATTTCTCCTATCTTTGTAAGAAGAAAAATGATTTCCATTGAAATACTATATCATTGCAGGTGAAGCTTCGGGCGATTTACACGCATCGAACTTAATGAAAGAATTAAAATTAAAAGATCCACATGCCGAATTTAGGTTTTGGGGAGGAGATTTGATGCAAGCGCAAGGCGGAACTTTAGTCAAACATTACAGAGATTTGGCGTTTATGGGGTTTGCTGAAGTTGTAATGAATTTGAAAACGATTTTAGGAAATATTTCTGTTGCCAAAAAAGACATCGAAACCTATAAACCTGATGCGGTAATTTTAGTTGACTATCCTGGTTTTAATGTAAGAATTGCAGAGTTTGTAAAAAAACTTGGAATTAAAGTTTACTATTACATTTCGCCACAAATATGGGCTTGGAAAACGGGACGAGTTCATAAAATTAAAAAAGTTGTCGATAAAATGTTTGTCATTCTTCCGTTCGAAGAAGAATTTTATCAACGTTATGATTATAAAGTCGATTTTGTAGGAAATCCTTTGTTAGATTCGCTCAATCATCTTCCCGCAATTGATGAACAACGATTTCGAAAAGAGCACAATTTAGACGAAAGACCAATTATAGCTTTGCTTCCAGGTAGTCGAACACAAGAGATTAAAGTCAAATTACCCTTGATGCTTTCTG
The DNA here is from genome assembly GCF_030328185.1 of Empedobacter sp. 225-1. Taxonomy (NCBI): domain Bacteria; kingdom Pseudomonadati; phylum Bacteroidota; class Flavobacteriia; order Flavobacteriales; family Weeksellaceae; genus Empedobacter; species Empedobacter sp. 225-1. The sequence continues at coordinate 30,248 of NZ_JACALO010000021.1, forward strand.
TAGAAAACGATTTTCCAGATTATCAGTTCGTTGTGGCAGGAGCTCCTTCTCAACCATCAGAAAATTATAAAAAAATTGTCGGAAATCAATTGAAAATTGTTGAAAATAAAACCTACGATTTATTACGTATTTCACATGCAGCCTTGGTTACATCGGGAACAGCAACATTAGAAACAGCTTTGTTAAAAGTTCCAGAAGTGGTTTGTTACAAAGGAAATGCAATTTCGTATGAGATCGGAAAACGTGTAGTGAAAAATATTCGTTTTATTTCATTGGTCAATTTAATTATGGATGAAGAAGTCGTAAAAGAATTAATACAATATGACTTAACGTACGAAAATATTAAACGAGAATTAAATCTAATATTAAATTCACCAAAACGAGATAAAATCCTTCAAGATTACGAAGAATTGTACCATAAACTTGGAGGAATTGGCGCTTCAGAAAGAACAGCAAATTTAATCGTAGAGGATTTAAAAAATAAATGAAGAGAAAAATAAAAGATTGACGCAACCTTTTATTGATTTTGTAATCTTGTAGTCTATAGATGTCATTCAGTCTATTGTTAAAAATGTTTCGGATTGACCTAACTTAAAAGTTTACAACCTTTTCTAACAAAGCAATCCTCTTGATTCTCAAGAGGATTTTTAATTTTATAGTGTTAAAATTAAATTTAAAACGCAACCATTTTAAAAAATTGTAATCTTACATTTATAACAATTAAAAAACTCATCCAATGAAATTAATGAAGAAATTAAGCATGTTTGCTTTGGTTAGTGCTATAGGATTATCAACTTTTAGCTGTTTAGATGATGATGGAGATTTTACAAATTATGGTTTTTTACCTACAACTGATATCTATGTCCACGAAGACTCGATTAAGCCTGTTGGAGAAACAACAAACATTCATGTAACTTATCAAAAAGCAAATTCTTGTCAGAACTTTATTCAATTTAGTTCTTTAAGTGGAGATACAAAATTTAAACATCATATTGGAGTTTATGCAAGTCAAGCAAGCGGTTCTTCATGTGTACAAGAACTTACTTCAGAAACAAAAACGTTAAATTTTACTCCTAAAGAAGCTGGGCAATATACCTTAAAATTCTGGACAGGAAATAATATTGAATCAAACAAACCTATTTATGATTCAATCATTTTAGATATCAAAGAAAAATAAAGTCCAATCAGTTTGAATAAAGACTCTCTTGAATATTTAATCAAGCAATGTCAAGAACAAAATAGAAAAGCGCAAGAAGAAATTTATCTTGAATTTTCACCTGTTTTGTTCTCGATATGTCTTCGCTATGCCGAAAGTTACGAAGATGCGCAAGATATTTTTCAAGAGGGATTTATTCATATCTTTAATAAGGTTAACCAATTCAAATTTAAAGGATCGTTTGAAGGATGGATGAAACGAATAATGGTAAATCTCAATTTAGAGAAATTAAAAAAGAAAAACACTTTACCATTTGAAGACTATGAAAAACTCATTATAACACAAGATGACGACGAAGATATTGAGGATAATTTTGATTATCAACAATTATTAGAAGTTGTTCATAATCTTCCACCTCAGTACAGGCAAGTTTTTAACCTCTATGTTTTTGAAGAATTTACACACCAAGAAATTGCAGAAATGTTAAACATTTCGGTAGGAACTTCAAAATCAAACTTATCAAGAGCGCGAAATTTATTAAAACAAAAACTCAACCTTTTAAAAACTGTCAACAAATGAACAAATTAGATCAACATATTAAAGATAAACTCTCTCAACCACAATTACCACCGACAGATGCGTGGAAAAATATTCAACAAAAATTAGAGGAAAAAAAGAAGAAAAAACGTATTGTTCCGATTTTTTATTGGATAAGTTCTACTGCAGCATGTTTGGTTGCTGGAATTTCGGTGTATTATTATTTTAATCAAAATGATGCGACTACAAATCATCCGTTTCCAACGAATGAAATTGTAAAAACTAACATAAATTCTAATCAAAACTTTTCAAATAAAAATGAAAATGTAGAGGAGAAAAATTCTTTTAAAAATCCAGTAACTTCAACAACAAACAATCTTCCACAAGATGATAATATGACTAAACAACCAAATTCATATTTTGATGAATTAAATAAAAAGTCAACGTTGTTTTCTACTACAAATCAAAAAGAAGAAAATCAAACACAAAAATTTCCCCTAAATAATTCTTTCCAAAACGAGCTATCAGACCAAAAGAATAACTCTTTTAGTGAGAAAGGAAATAATTTTCAGCAAAATACTATCCTAAAAAATCAAGACGAAAAACCATTAGAATTGGTTCTTGAAGAAGAAAAGAAGAAAAAAGAAGAGGAAAAAATAGAAATCAAACCTAAAGCGCCTATTCTGGCCATTTCTTCTTATGTTAATCCAACCATAATATTAGATTCAAAGTCTATTTTAGCGAATGAATTTAACGATTATAACATCAAAAACAGCATTACAGTTGCGTATGGTGCAAAAGTTTCGGTTCGAATAAATAAAAATTTAAACATCCGTTCTGGTATTGCTAAAGTGGAGTTACAACAGCATACAACAAATGTTAATTCTGGAATCAATACTGGGATTTCTGCACTTTCTGCAAACGCTCCAAAATCATCTAATAACATTAATTATCACACTAATATTAGAGTAGTTGCCAATAATACCTCTCAAAGTACGATGATGACTATGCTTTCTTCTGAAACAAATAATATGGAACAAAAAATTAATTACATTGAAGTTCCTGTAGAAGCAGAATACAAATTAGCAAGTTTCGATAAGTTTAACCTTCTTGCAACAGCGGGAGGAAGTTATTATATTCTTACAAAAAACTCCATTTCTTTGGCAGATACCAACACAAAATCTCGATACAAGTTGGGTGAAGCAAATAACTTGAACAATACAAGTTATAGCGCAAATGCTGGTGTTAAATTGGAGTATAATTTATCGAATAAATCAAGTATAAATCTTGAACCAAATTATAGATATATGATTAATCCTTTGAAAAATGTAGATACCAAAAATCCTTCTTTATTCGGATTGAATTTAGGCTTTTCGATTAAATTTTAATCCATAAAGACGTGGTTAATCATCGCCTTTATTATTATTCAATTTTATTGAAATCGTATTATTTTCTTCCGTCATTTCTATTTTTGCTTCCTCAAAAGTAGGTTCCCTTAAAATAGGATCTAAATTCTTCGAAAAACCATAAGGTTCTTTACGAACCCCTAAAAAACTCTTATCAAGTTTCTTGTTGTTATTGGTATCTAAATACACTTTTACGGCATAAAAAGTAGGTTCGATATCTTTAAAAACCGTTTCATATTTATCAATCTCAGCAACAGGAATATATAATTTCTTGAATGCATTTTGACCTTTTGTATAATTTTCTACATTTCTATAAAACTCAATTGCCAGATTTCCCTTCGTTTTTTTAAGATTTGTAATTGTTAACTTCACATCAATCTGTGCCATAGCTACTTGAGTGAAAAATAACACAATTAGTATAATAATTTTCTTCATTTCTCTATTTTTTTTAATCAACTCATTTACAAATGATTAAAACCTACTATTTATAAATATTGTCTTAAATTATTGGGGTGAAAAAATATCTATTCTTTATCCTAACAATTTGTTTCTCAATTGGAATAATTATTTCTGAATTATTAATTCCTGCTACAAATTTACGAATTATATTTTTTCTACTGATTATTCTTCTTTTTATCTCCCTATTAAATAATCAGAATCGTCAAAATATCATTCCTTTTTTAATCATTTCGCCTATTTTAGGCTATTATATTCACCAGAATTATAATCAATATTCAAAAAATATCATTGAATCCGACTCAAAAGCTCATCTCTTAAAAGTCTACTACAATTCAAATTCAACTGAAAAATACACAAATTATATTGTTAAGGACATTGAAAATAACAAACAAATTTTACTTCATTTAAAATCTCAACAAACAAAATTATATCCAAATGATGAAGTGATTGTATATGGTCAAGAAACCGAAATTCAAGGTCCTCTAAATCCTTTTCAATTTGATTACAAACGTTTCTTAAATAGAAAAAGAACTTATTCACAATTAGTTGCAAACGAAATAATTTCTATTCACAAAGAAGGAAAAGGTTTTCGAAATTGGTCTGCAAAATCGAAAGTTATCATTAGAGAACAATTAACCAAACAAGGTTATTCGCTCGAAAGTAGAGCTATTATTTCTTCGATGCTTTTGGGCGATAGAACAGAACTTTCTCAAGAACTTAATCAAAGTTATGTTGCTACTGGAGTCGTTCATATTTTATCAATTTCTGGACTTCATGTGATGATGATTTTCATGATCCTACAATTCGTTTTGCAACCTTTATTAAGTTTAAAATATGGTCGTAAAGTTAGAATTATTATCAGTTTGATTTGTATTTGGCTCTTTGCATTTTATGTTGAATTACAACCGCCTGTTTTTCGTTCTGCATTGATGATTTCTATTTATTATATCAGCGAATTACTCAATCGTCCTAAAAATATTTACCACACCCTTTCGCTTTCTGCATTCATTATTTTGGTGTTTCAACCTAATCTTTTGTTTGATGTTGGCTTTCAATTAAGCTTTTCGGCTGTCTTTTTTATTGTATGGCTTAATCCAATTTTCGAACATTTTTGGAAAGTGAAAAATAGTTTTCTGAAGAAAATAAAGATTATGATATCAACAAGTTTATCTGCTCAATTGGGTACATTACCTGTTTCTGTTTTCTATTTTAATCAGTTTTCTGGCTTGTTTTTATTTGGAAACTTAGTGTTGATTCCTGCTTCTTTTTTTATGATTTGTGGCGGAATAATTAGTATTGTTTTAATTATCATTAAGGTCGAAATTCCAGCTTATACGTGGGTTTTTAATCAATTTATTTCTATCATTAATCAATACATTTATTGGTTATCTGATTTTAATTTTATAGCAAAAGAAGTCTACATTAGTCTATTCACAGCAATGTTGATTGGCGTTATTTTATATTTTCTGAAACCATTGTTCCTCAAAAAATCGACAACTGCTATATTCATTTGCTTGACTTGTTTATTGGTGATTCAAATGGAACGATTGTACCACGTTTATCAATTGAATAAGTCGAATGAATTAATCGTTTTTAATCAATACAAGAATAGTATAATTGGAATACGAAATCAACGTTATTTAGTTGTTCTAAGTGAAAAACCTTTAGATGAAAAAACGTATAATTTTACGATTAAACCTTATAAAATTCATCAACGAATTAAACAAGTAGATTTCTATTCTTATCATTCATCTTTTCGACATCAATATTTTATCAAACATCCACATTCAATCGAAACTAAATCATTTAAACTCTTATTAAATGAAGAACATTCCGATATTTCTGATCTTCCTTTTTATGTGTTGATTCATCAGTCTAACTCATATTCATTCGAAAAAAATAGTCAATTAAAAAGGGTAATTGCTGATGCCAGCAACTACCCTTCTGTTGTTTCAGAATTAGAAAATAAATTCGATTCTGTTTTATGGAAAACCTCTACACAAGGTTATTTCTTAATTAAATTTTGATATCAGTTATGAAATCAGATGAACTACGATAACCTAAAACAATTTTATTGATATCTCCTTTGCCATTCATCAAAACAGTAGCAGGATAACTCAATTGTCCGTTTGTTAGCGCATAAGCCAAATAATTTGCTTTTGCAGGAGCAATATATGTATATTGAATTCCCATGAATTTCACCATATCTTTTGTTTCTGCATCAAATTTTACAGCAATATAATTGTTGTTTACGTATTCTGAAACTTGAGCATTTGCAAAGGTTTCTTTGTCTAAACGCTTACAGAATCCACACCAAGTAGTATAGAAATTAATCAATACAGGTTTTTCTGGATGTGCTTTGATTTCCTTTGACGCTTCCTCTAAGGATAACCATTTAATTTCTTGTCCGAAAAGAAATGACGATAAAATTAACGTTGCGATGACTAAACTTGATTTCATAATTTCAATCTTTATTATTTAACTCCGTGCATCAATTTCTTCATTATTGGATTTAATGCAATAACGATTAAACCAGCTACAATTGGAACAATTGTAAAGATTAAGAAGAAAGTTGATAACGAGTATTCTTTTGTAATATTTTCGATTTGACCTCCTAAAATAGCTGCCAATTTGTTACCAATTGCAATTGCAAGGTACCACATTCCGAACATAAATGCAATCATACGTGCTGGTACTAATTTCGAAACATACGAAAGTCCAACTGGTGATAAACAGAGTTCACCTAATGTGTGGAACAAGTAAGCCAATACTAACCAAATAATCGAAACACGAACACCTTCTGAGATTCCGTAAGAACCGAAAGCTAAGAAACCGAATCCGATTGCCATAATGATTAATCCTAAACCATATTTTACTGAAGCTGAAGGGTTATATTTAGAATCCCAAATACGAGAAACTAAGGATGCTAAAGCAATAATGAAGAACGAGTTTAAAGTAGAAAACCAAGAAACGGTAATCTCTACTTGACTATCCTTAATTTCTGCAACTTTAGCAGGTACAATTTCAGACGGTTTATTTTGATTTTTATATTCAGCATCTAATTTTACTAAACTTTCTGGAGAAACTAATACAAATTTATCTCCTTCTTTGTGAATGTTAATCGCCGTTCCTTGTGTCAAAGCATCTTGAGAAGCTAAATTAATCACGTCATCTACAATGACATCTGTTGGTTTTGCAACATAAGAAGCCGTTACTGGTTCTAAGTTAAAAGTTGCTTGTCCTTTATCGTCTAAAACAGGTTTTCCTGCATCATCTACTTTTGCTGTTTTGATTGCTTGGTACGAAACATCGTAAGAATGAGAAGACCAATTGTAGTTTAACATCCAAATAGCAGCAGCCCAAATTCCTAAGAAAGTAAATGCTAAAACGACATTAGATGCGGCAGCTTTTTTGAATGTTTGTTTTGCTAACAAAAACAATACATACGTGATAAACAATAATGGAATAACTGTTAATAACGTATTGAAGATATTGAATGCCATTGCAGCTCCTCCAATTAAATTACGTTCTGTATTATCACGTGCAAAAATAACTAACGATGTAGCTCCTTGCTCGAAAGACATCCAGAAGAAAATAACGAAGAATGCGAAAATAATAACCGCAATCATACGGTCGCGAACAACTTTTGTGTAATTCGCTAAACGACGAATCACGACAAAGAAGAACATGAATAATGCAATTAAAATGACTACATTTTGTCCTGCTAATCCTCCTATTGAAAAGTCAAATAAATTAATTCCTCCAATTGCATTTAAGGGATCATTGAACGCATATCCTAATCCTAATAACGTCATTATAACGATTAAGATTTGATCTAAAATAGTAAAAGGATTTGGTTTTTCACCTGGCTCATATTTTGGTGTTTCATCGTCAGCAGTAATTTGATTTCCAGTTTTTGATGGAACTTCACCAATATGTCCAAATAATGGTTTAGCCAACCAGAATTGCAATGTTCCTAATAACATAAAGATTCCAGCTAATCCGAATCCCCAGTGCCATCCAACTTTTTCTGCTAAGAATCCACATAACATCATTCCGAAGAATGCACCAGCGTTAACTCCCATATAGAAGATTGTGTAAGCACCATCTTTTTTCTCTGGGAAATCTTTATACATTTCTGATAATATTGATGTCATGTTTGGCTTAAAGAATCCTGTTCCAATTACCAAACATCCTAATCCTAAGTATAAAAATAATGGAGTGTCAAAGGCCATAAAAGCGTGACCTAACGTCATAATTATCGCCCCTACAACTACTGCCCATCGATAACCTATGTATTTATCGGCAATAATACCTCCAAAAATAGGCGTAATGTATAGTAACATTGCGTAGGTTCCGTATAAAGCTGTTGCCTTTTCAATAGACCATTCCCAGCCTGGATTTAAACCAATAACTGCAGCTGTTAAAAACTGAATTAATAAAACGCGCATTCCGTAGAATGAAAAACGCTCCCACATCTCTGTAAAGAAAAGCACGAACAAACCCGAAGGATGCCCAAGTACTTTTGAATCAAAGAAATTTTCCGATTTTGAACTCATGTTTGTTTGTTAAAAGTATTTCTTAAAAGTTATTTTACGTCTTGCATTAATTTGCGAATTAATGGGGATAAAGCGATTACAATAATACCAGCTATTAATGAATATAAAGCTAATTGTTGATAACCATCTGTATAAGCCATTAATTTATCCATTAATGAAGCATTTTCGTTTGGAGAAGACATTCCCGCTCCTAAAATACCAGCCAAATATTGTCCATAAGCAGAAGCTAAGAACCAAAGCCCCATCATCATTCCTCCTAAATGCTTAGGTGATAACTTTGTTACCATCGATAAACCAATTGGAGAAAGACATAATTCTGCTATTGTTACAACGAAATACGCTAAAGCAAATATCTCTAATGAAGATAATCCGTTTTCATCTGCAAAGAATCTTAACGAATAGAAAATGTAATATGCACCTGCTAACATTAAGAACGCTAAACCAAATTTTACAACTGTATTTGGTTCAATTTTCTTTTTAGCCATCCATAACCAAACTAATCCTAATAAAGGTGCAAAAATGATTACGTATAAAGAGTTTGCACTGTTATTTACAATATTTGGATCTAATGGAACTGAGAATAAAGTAGAATGTAAATTTTTATTCGCAAACAAAGCTAAAGAACCTCCTGCTTGTTCGAAGATTGCAAAGAATAAAATAGAAAATGCAATCATAATAAAGGCTGCAATAAACTTACTTTTATCTTTAGAATCTGGAATTTTATATAATTGGATTAAAAAATAAATGATTGCTAATGGTCCAACAATAAACATAAACATATCTGTATATGCCGTATTATGAATCATAATAAAGATTAATGGAATACAAGCTATTGCACCTGCATAAACTGCAATTTCGCGAATTAATCGTTTTTTAGGATCCATTTTTATTAGAGGTGAATCACCAATTGGTCCTAATTCATTTCTAATAAATAGGAACAACACAACCCCAATAATCATCACAATACCTGCAGCTAAGAAAGCTAAGTTCCAGCTCACTTGTTTTCCTAAATAAACACAAACAATACCTCCTAAAAAGGCACCAATGTTAATTCCCGAATAAAATAATCCAAAACCAGCATCACGACGTGGATCGCCTGGTTTATAAAGTTCTCCAACCATCGAAGAAATATTTGGTTTGAAGAATCCTGTTCCGATAATACTCAGTGTAATCCCGTAGTAAAAGAAATGATGAGGGTCTGCAGCAATTAATAAGTTTCCTGCAACCATAACCAATCCTCCAAAAACTAAAGACTTTTTGAAACCTAAAATTTTATCAGCAAAAATACCTCCTACAAACGTAAACGCGTAAACAAAGGCTTGGATTGCGCCATATTTCAAATTCGATTCTGCATCTGTAAGTCCTAACATATCTACCATAAAAATGGCAAGAACTCCTCTCATTCCGTAAAAGCAAAAACGCTCCCACATTTCTACCATAAACAAATACCAAAGCTGTTTGGGATATTTTCCTTCAAAGTTTTGTATTTGATCCAACGTTAATTTTTGACTCATGATTTTTTAACTATGCACTAATATATCCTTTAGATTTTATTAGCAATCAACGAAAGTAAAAAAAACCTCTGACAAAGCAGAGGTTTTTTTTACTTATTCAATGATTTTTGTCAAATTATTAATTTATTCCGTGCATCATTCGTTTTAAAATAGGATTTAATGCAATTAATATAATCGCAGTAATCGCAGGGATAATTGCGAATATCATAAAGAAATAAGACATTGAATGTGTTTCTACAATCTGATCTATATACGATCCTAAGAAACCTCCAATAAAGTTTGCAATTGCAGATGCACAAAACCAAAAACCAAATAATAAGCCTAAGAATTTCTTTGGAGATAATTTTGATACATAAGACAATCCCACTGGAGATAAACATAACTCTCCTGATGTATGGAAGAAATAGGCAATAATTAACCAAATCATACTTACAGAAGCTGTTTTTGCTCCTTGAGGTATTTCGCTTGCTCCATAAGCTAAAGCTGCAAACCCTACTCCAACTAAGAATAATCCTAATGCAAACTTAATTGGTCCTGAAGGATTCCACATTTTTTCCCAAAACTTACTAAATGATGAAGCTAAAGCAATAATAAAAAAGGAATTCAAGATTTGAAACCAAGAAGCCGCAACCTCTGTTTCTACAGAATTAAATTCTCTGAAAATTTTCCATAAACCTAATCCCCAAATAATTACAAATGAAACTGCGGTAAAAATAATGGTTAGAGGGTATTGTTTATAAATCTTTTTTGCAAGCGCATATAAAACAAGTGTTACAATTGCTATCGGAACAACCGTCAAAATAGCATCAACCCATTTAAAAGTTGTTGCAGCATTTCCTTCTAAAACACGCTGTGTATAATCTTTCGCAAAAATAGACATTGACCCTCCCGCTTGTTCAAAAGCTAAGAAGAATACAATACTTGCTAACATTAAAACAGCAACAACTATTAATCGATCTCTTACCACAGCAGCAGATGTCTGTACTTCTGGCTCTTCTTCGTGATTTGCAATTTTTTTGTCATGAAAAGCTTTTACTTCTTTCGGAGATTCTCCAATTATACCAAAAATCTTTTCTCCAAAATAAAACTGTAACATTCCAAAGAACATAAAAACTCCAGCTAATCCAAAACCATAATGCCAGCCTACTTTTTCACCGATATATCCACACAATAACATCCCTAAGAATGCACCAGCGTTAATACCCATGTAGAAAATTGTATAACCTGCATCTTTTTTAGCACTTGTATCAGGGTATAAATTTCCAACCATTGAAGAAATATTTGGCTTGAACATCCCATTACCCAGAATCATTAATCCTAACCCCAAATAGAAAAACCAAGGAGCTATTCCTTCAAAAGCCATTGATAAATGCCCTAATGTCATAATCAAAGCACCTATTAAAATTGCTTTTTTATAACCTGTAAATTTATCTGCAATGATTCCTCCTAATAAAGGTGTTAAATATACCAACCCTGTATAGGTTCCGTATAATTTCATAGCTTCGGCATTTGTCCATTCCCAACCTCCATCTGCAATTGTACTGATTAAGAATAATGTCAACAATGCACGCATTCCGTAATAACTGAATCGTTCCCACATTTCTGTAAAGAACAATACAAATAATCCAGCAGGATGACCATTTACCATTTTATCGTCCATCCCCAAACTATGAAGATGTTTAACTAAACTATTGTCTTGACTCATATTTCTTGTGTTAAATTTTTAGAAAGTTATAAATTCTTTTTAATAAAATTTGTCATCTTACGGTAAAGCTGTACACGTGTATTTCCACCATAAATTCCATGGTCCTTATCGGTATAGATTGCCATATCAAAATCTTTATTTGCTTGTACCAACGCTTCCGATAATTCGTATGTGTTTTGTGCATGTACATTATCATCTGCAGATCCAGAAATCAACAAGAAGTTACCTTTCAAATCATTTGCATAATTAATAGGTGAATTGTCATCATATCCAGATGCATTTTCTTGTGGTGTACGCATAAAACGCTCCGTATAAACCGTGTCATAATAACGCCAATTGGTAACAGGTGCTACTGCAATCGCCGCTTTGAACACATCATTTCCTTTAAACAAAACATTAGATGCCATAAATCCTCCGTAAGACCAACCCCAAATTCCGATTCGTGAATTATCAACATAAGGTAATTTCCCAATTTCTTTTGCTGCTGCAATCTGATCTTCTACCTCATATTTACCCAATTGTAAATACGTTTGTTTTTTGAATGCTTCTCCTTTATAACCTGTTCCACGTCCATCAACACAGAAAACAATATACCCTTCTTGTGCCAACATCATGTGCCAATAATCGTTTGAATTGAAGTACGAATTGTTGACATTCTGAGAACCTGGACCAGAATATTGATACATCAACACAGGATATTTTTTGTTTGCATCAAAGTCTTTTGGTTTTATCACATACGCGTTCAATTCGTTTCCTGCAGCAGTTTTCAAAACAAATAATTCTTTTGTCCCGATATTATCTGCATTCAATTTTTCTTTTACAGATGTATTGTCAACGATAACTCCTAAGTCTTTGCCTGATTTAGAATCTACTAAACTAATTGTTCTTGGCGTAGTGATAGAGGAAAAAGTATTAATGAAATACGTAAAATTCTTACTAAAAGCAGCCGAATTTGTCCCATTATTCTTCGTTAACATCGTTGTTTTCTTACCATCTAAACTAACCGAAGAAATTTGTCTTTCTGTCGAAATACGTTTCCCGTTATTAGAATTTGATTGATAATAAAGCGTTTTGTTTGCCGGATTATACCCATAATAATTCGTTACTTCCCACTCGCCTTTTGTAATTTGATTGATTAACTTTCCGTTATCGGCATAATGGTAAATATGATTATTTCCATCGCGCTCAGAAGTCCATAAGAACGAATTATCCGCTAAAAACTCTACAGTTAAGTTATCTGTCTCAATCCACGCTTTATTTGTTTCAGTAAATAATTTATTTACTTTTTTCGTGTTGATATCATAAAACGAAACATCTACATTATTTTGATGACGGTTAGACGTTACAACCGTTAATAAATTCGCTTTTGAAGAGAACTTAATTTTAGGAATGTAATAATTCTGAACTCCGTCTAAATTAACATTTGCAGTTGAGTTATTCTTCGTATCAAAAACATGTAACGAAACTTCCGAATTATCTTGCCCTGCCTTTGGATATTTGTAACGTAATTCTTGTGGATAAAGATTGTTGTGATAAATCGGAATATTAATTTCTTTGACTTTCGATTCGTCAAAACGAACATAAGCCAAAGACGTTCCATCAGCATTCCAATCAAAATTTCTTACGAAACCAAACTCTTCTTCATAAACCCAATCGTTGATCCCGTTGATAATATTATTCTTTTTACCATCCGTTGTAACTTGCGTTACTTTATTTGTTTTAAGATCCTGAATGTATAAATTATTTTCAAAAGCAAAAGCTACTTTAGATGCATCTGGCGAAAACAAAGGTTCTTGAATTTTCTTCCCATCAAAAACAACTACTTTCGATTTCGTTTGTGTATCATATACTTCAAATTTCGCTGTAAATGAATGGCGATAAATCCCTTTCGTTTCTGTTTGCAATAATACATAGCGCTCATCCGAACTAAATTCATATCCCTCAAACTTACCTGGCACAACTACAACGTCAGAAGATTGTCCCTTTTTCAATGTCGATTCGTACGAACGTTTTACCAATCCGTCTTTTGTCAGAATAGTATAATTTTCTCCATCATTCAATGAATTAACACCAAATAATGAGCTTTCGCGGTATTTACCTCCATAAATTCCTTCGAGCGTAATTTGCTGTGCATACGAATACGCACCCATCGCTAAGACCGCTAAACTTAAAATAAATTTCTTCATAGTTTTCTTAAAATGTGAGTTCAAACTATCAAATATAAACAATTCTATTTTTTCTAAAAGCACATTTTTTCGAATAATCCATTATAATTATCGTTTCAAAAAAATATATAAAGCTACTTTACACTTTGGATAATGAACAACTCATAAGATTCTTTGCGGTGTTTTAAAGCTTTTTGTATTCCAAATCCACTTATTTTATCTCTAAAAAGTTATAATATAACAAATTAAACCACACAAATTACAATTCAATTCATTTCTGTCCACATTTGTCCATATTTGTCCACTTTTGTCAATCAATTTTCAAAACAATAAGTGCTTTAAGCAAAAACAAAATAGCCCCTACCCCGCTGTTTATAGGAGCTAACGGAGATATATGTTTTGAGTTGATTTTGAGCTTGTTCGACCTTTGTTCGAGGATGCTTCGAGAACTCTTCGGAAAAATGGGCTTTTAGTCGAAGGATAGTCGAACAAGACTCGAACATAACACGAAGAATTCTTATGATTTTGGGTAACGAAAAGATAAATTTCGAATATTTTATCTAAAAAACGACACTACAAAAAGAAGTTATTTATAGTAAAAAAAATAGAATGTATAATATTTTTGTCCGATTTGGATATGCCGTTTAAACAGCAGAATGCACCTTTCCGAGCATTCCTAACTACAAAATCATTTATTCGAAACGGCACTTATTAAAAGTCAATGTTTTGACTTAAAACTTTTAGTGTATAATAGCATGTTATGTAAACATAGCTTTGGTGGGGTGGCTGGCTTATCCCCATTTTGGTATGTGTTGGATGGAGTTTCTTGCTGTTGGTGGCATTCGATTCTTATAAAACTTATTATAATGGGTTTTATACAAACAAAAATGCGAGAATCTCGTGGAATCTCGCATTTCATTATTTTATATATTAGATTTGATCAATAAATATATGAAAATGAATATTAATAAGCCTATTATTATATATAAAAGATATTTTTGAAAAGCCACTTTTTCTTCCAGCGATTCAATTTGTTCTTTATAATTAAGATTTAATATATCATTATTTAATTTATTATACTTTTCATTTATATCATTATTCTTTATATGGTTAAAAATATCTAAATTATAGCTTTTATTATCTAATTGAATTTGTCTTAATTCATCAGTTAAATTCTCAATTCTAATTATTAAATTTTGATCAATATTCTGAATTTCTTTATGAAAGAGATTATTATCTAATTTTAAATGGTCTATTTCTTTAACTAACTTATCTATAGAATCACGTCTTTTTACTTCTTCAGTTAATTTATCAATTGTAATTGCTAAATTTTTTTCAACTTTTTCAGATAAACCATCGCTTACATTTAATAAAATTGTTGCTATATCCTGCTTATATTCTTCTGTTAAATTAGATTTATTACTCATTTGATAATGTATTTTTAATTCTTGTATGATTATCTGTCATTCTATAAAGCTTTAGAAAATTCTCAAACTTACAAATTGATTTATCTGTTTTCCATGTTTCAAGGGACTCTTCAATTCTATTTAATAAATTAATGGAATACATGTCTATATTATGATTTACTTTTTCTATTTGATTCAAAATAGAAATTTTTTGAGCATGTTTATCCTTATTTTTTTCTAAAAACAGCTTATTTCTTTTTGTCAATTCATTAAAATTATTAGATATATCCCTTTCTAAAATTGGGAAAATTAAATCAAATTCTTTTAATTTTAAATCCATTAAATTTGAAAACAAAACTTTGTTATCTTTTAATTCTTGATCATAAATATATTTTTTAAAAAAACTTTCATCATTATTAAAAGAAATAGAAATTTCTTTTTGAGCTGTATTAAGTTTCTCAAGATAAGTTTTAAAGTTGTCTTCTAACTTAATTCTATTAATAGAATCATTAATTTTTTCGGAGTGCTTTTTAATATATTTATTAGTATCCTTAAGTGCATCATAAAACAATGATCTCTTATCAATCTTTCCAAAACTATTTTTCAGTTCTATAAAATTATTTTGTAAGCTAGCCTTATAGACTATAGTTTCTTTAATAACCTTTTTACTCACATTTAAGTTATATTCTATCTTTGTCTTTTCAGTGTAGTTTTCTTTTATATCTTTATTGATGATTTCCAACTCTTTATTAATTATTTTGGAATAATTCTTTAATTGATTCTTTAATAAATCTAATAATAAATTAATACTCTTAAAGTTTTGATCTTTAAATTGAGTTAACAAATCAACCTCAAGTTTTTCAATTTGTTGATAAGTATTTACCCTAGCAAATTTTTTCTTAGGATTTTTAAATGATGTAAAATATATACTACTCCTCTTCAAATTATCTAAATCATCAAAAACATTAATATTAATGTTTTGAATCATTTCTTTTTTTCTATCAAAGACCTTTTCATAACTCGGCTCTTCGCAATCATAATCAGCAATATCAAATTGATTTACTATGAAATGTATTGACTTATTAATATCTTGAACTAATGATTTATTTTGCTCTAATAAGACTAAATCATCTGATAAGGTCCTTTTAGAGCCATCAAGTAACCATAAAACAAACGATTTACCATTAAAGTTTTTTAATACAATGGGATCTGTTTCAGATTTTGAAGATCCCAAGCCAGGGGTATCTATAATTTTATAATTTTTAAAATATTTTAAAGGAAATTTAATACTTATATTTTTTACAGTATTAATAAGATTTATTATATCATCTTTATCTTTCTTTGCAATTATATGATTACGAAAATAATCTATCTTATCATTTGTATCTAATGGAAAAAATAATTGATTTGTAAAATCTAAATATCTACAATAATATGGAAATATATTTCGATTAAATTGAATAGTATCATAAAGCTCTATTATAGCATGAGCTGATAAAATAGATTCACAATGCTCTAAAGATTGTACTACTCCCGTTTCAACTTTTGTAGAAGTCTTAAATAATGGTGTTTTCTTTGTATCATAATCCAATAAAAAATTTAATAGAGTTGATTTACCTGTACTTGTCTTACCAATTATATATATACTTTTCTTTTCTTCTAAAACTTCCTCTCTCCAAAATTCTATTGAATTTTGATTGGAATCAGACGTCAATTTATCTAATAATTTAGAAGTAATCTTATCATAATCATTAAGTATCTCTTTTAGAAAACTACTTTGCATATATTTCCTCTAATTGAGTTTTAAAATCTTGTAGTTGATTAATTTTATCACACAAAGGATTATTTATTATAATATTTTCTAAATCTATTTTTTGATTATTAATTAACTCATTTTTTTTAATATTAAAGTAAATATTCATAGACTCTAGTATTTCCATTTTAGATGTTTGTATTAAAGTTTCGACTTCTTGATAATATGTATACTTTTTATAAAGAATTATACCATTACTAATATTCAATCCTAATTCAACCAATACTTCCCCCTTTTCAAACCAACTCATTTCATTTAAAGATTTCTCTTTTTTATTAGCTTCTTTTTCTTTATTACTATTATCATCTTTATTATTAGATTTTTCAGCTAATAAAATTCTTAATTTTTCAAAATCTAAATTAATCGGTGATAAAATATCATTTCCAACGATAGGAAGAATAGGTATGGTAATATTATATTCTTTATACTGATTGGTTAACTTCTGCCATGCATTATCCCATTTTTTTATAAAATTGGCTCTCTCTTTTTCATAATGATCATCATCAGTACTTTTATTACGATTTAATACAGAATTAAAAATAGTTGATTTAACCTCATTTAAAATAAGTTCTAAATCACTTACAATAGAAACTTCAAAACTATTCTTATTTTTTTCTATTTCCCTATATTTTTCTTTAAATTGTAATTCTATTTTTCTTTTTGATAATTCATTTAAATTATCTTTTTCTGAAGTAAATTCATTTAACCTATTCTGAATAATAGCAATATAATGATTAAAGACTCTTTTAGCTTTATTACGTTTTGATAAATCAATAATTTCTAAATGGGATTCTATTAATTGATCTTGAATTTCATTAATACCATTATTCTCCTTTGCTTTAAAATAATCATTTGATGATATAATTTGATATTTATAAACATTAATATCTTTAAAGCAAGTATTTAATCTATCGTTTACCATAATAGGAATTGTTTTACGAGTTATCCCTTCATCTGGATCAGTCATATCAGCCATTGTAAAAACTACAAACAAAGGAATTTTCAAATCATTAATTGATTGTAATAATACGTATTCTTCATTACTTATTTTCCCAGTTGCTTGAGTGAAAAACAATATTAAATCTGCTTCTGAAATCATTCTTTCATAAAAAGAAACATCTCTTTTATAATCTAGTACTCCTGGAATATCTACAATAATTCTATCTTTTAAAATATCTTTATTTAAATAAACATCTAAAACTTCTTCTTTATCATTAAAAGACTTAAATATCTGTTTTCTCTCTAAAACTTCGTCTGGCAACTGTATAGTAGACCCATCTCCCAATTTTATATGATTTTTTTCAGCATAATTAAAATTAAATCTAGACTTCGTTGATACATTAGTACTTACAAATAATTCATCACGTTCAAGACCTAAAAAAGCATTTAAAAATGTAGTTTTACCAGTAGAACTTTTACCACATAAATAAATCAAAGGAGCTTTATTAGCCAATGAATCTATTAGCTCATAATATGGTAATTCTAATTCATTGATATTCTTCTTAAGAAAATCAAAAAAATTATCTGTATTTTTCATAAATTATAATGTATATTTTTTTAAATCATTTTCTATCTTTTCACAAATAGAAGTCCCGGCCAATAATATTCTTAAATTTTTGTCTTCACTACTAGATTGCTCTAGCAACTCTTTATTTATACTCTCAATAAGTTCTTCTAAAACTATTTCTGCTTGGTTATAAAATAATTTATCAAAACCTCCGTCTAATTTTAAAGATTTTTTTAATTCTCTTTTGATATCGTAATACATATCATATAAATCTTTTCCTAAAGACATTAAGTCATATACTATTAAAGCCCAACCCAACGGAGTTCCTCCTTTAACAGCTGTACTTTTAGCTTTTTTTATAGCAATCTTCTTTCCCTCATTTTGGATTAATTTTCTTATAAGTTTAACTACTGGTTTAATAAAATTTCTTTTAAATACAGTATTTGCTCCCTTTCGTAAATCTCTCTTTGCTATATCTTTTAATAAATTCTGCAAAATATTTTTCATTAATGGAGAAATAATCTTCAGAATTTTATTCATAATTGGACTAACATCTATATTATTAATACCTTTACCTTCAAAAGAAAAGGGACTATTACTATCATCCTTTTTAAATTTATTATTAATATTTTCTCTTTCAAGATCCAGAAATATAATTTCGATATGTTCACTCCCTCTTCTAGCTATTTCATTTAAAGATTCAACAATTTCTTTATTAATAATATCTTCTATTATAAGTGAAACTTTTCTTGAAATTGGAGATTCTGAATTTTCCCCTTTCAAAAAATTTGGAATTAAAGAATTTAAAACTTCTTTCATAAATTCAATTACACCAATTTCTTTTTCTATTCTTTTAAAAATTTCAGTTAATACTTTATCTTCAAAAAAATTGGATTCATGTGGAAGATTAATTTTGACCCATTCATCAAAACGACTTTTTATAAACTTAACTAACTTTTTATAATCTTCTTTTCGTTTTAAATCCTCCCTACCTAATTTCTCAATTTCATTTTCATAATAGATTTTTAAATTATTTAAACGTGAGATTACATTGTCATCACTTTCTTCCTTACTAGCAATTCTTTTTAGTTTTCTTTGAATCTCATCAACTTTCGATTTTTTTGCTCTTGGTATTAAATGTTCTTCACTAAATCTGGCAAAAGCATTATATTGAGACACTTCCCCTAAAACCTCTAAACCTAAATCTGTGTAGTATGCAGAATCACCATCTACTGTACATAATCCTTTTTCTAAGCAATAATTATAAAATGATTCTACTTCAAAATCGAAATCAATTAAATCTTTATCTGATTTATTAATCCCATATAACTTATTATCTCTTAACACATCAAGATTATCTACAGAATCACTATAAGCAAAACCATGATGCATATAGTTATAAATCATCCTTAATTTTGATTCCTCACTTTCTAAATCTTCAAGATCAATAATAAACTTAGAGTTCCCTTTATGGTTTTTAGAAATCTGAGCAAAAATCCCATTGAATATAAATAATGCAATTTCATCATTCACTCTCATTAAGCGATTACCTTCTAAATTAATTAGAAACTGATCTACAACATCTATTACCCCATTGTCCTCATCTTGTTTATATAATTTATCAGGAAACGTTATTATACCTACAATTCGATCATTGTCTGCATGAATTTTTTTTATTAACCAACTATTAAATTGATCTAATATTTGCTCTTTACTATTTACCCATAAAATAATATCTGACTCTGCAAATAAATGCTGTACTTTCGGATAAAAATCTTCAGTAAGCACATTCATTCCTGGTGTATTAATCAATTCAATATTATTTAGAACATCACTCTTTATATAAAACGTAACATATTTTATATCCTTAATTAATATTTTCTCCTCTAGATTTCTACTAGCTTTGTCTATAATTTTATTTGCCTCATCAACTGAACATATTTTTTCAGTTCCATCAATTAATTCAAAAACTGCTTTATTAATCTCATCTTCACTTCGAGGATAAGATAATCGAACAATTACATTTTCATTCTCGTTTGTTGTACTAGGCATTAATGACTGTCCTAGAAGTAGATTAACAATGGTTGACTTCCCTGTTCCTTGACTTCCAACAACAGCTATCTTAAAGGGCGTATCCAGTTCTTTATAAAATTGTGATAGTTTATCTTTTAAGCTGATTGAAATTTGCTCTAAATTTTGAGAATCTTGTCCAGAAGAATCTGTTACTCTATAATCTTTTAATTCAACAGCTATTTCACTAATAATATTACTAAGATTATCTTTTGAATGTAAAAGTCTTTCTTTTAATATATATATTTCTTGTTCATTCATTTCTCTAATAGTTATTAAATAAATTATAATTCAAATCTCCCCTCCAAAAAATCACTCCAAGTATTTGGTGAGAAATAAGCAGAGGTATGTTTAATGAATGTTAAGTTGATTTGATGCCCATCAATCGTAATTGAGGCCGTACGTGGGCTTACGTTGTTTATTTCTGGATGAACGATACGATCTGTACGTTTGATGTTTAATTTATCCATCATTCGTTCGAATGGTTCTGCGGCACGTACTCCTATAAAAATACAATCAGTAGGTTTAAGAATTTTAGCTACTTCGATGAATGTTTCCCACCCTTTATCAAAATCTTTGATCGTTGGTTGTTCTGTATTTTTTTGTCCGTTGATGTTACTGTAATTCATACTTCTTTGTACAAAATTATAGTATGCCAATTGACTCCATAATTTTTCCTCGTTTATTGGCTTATTTCCATATAAAGCGGAAAACAAGTTTTTTAAAGGTTTATGTTCGTAGGCTTTTTGAATTTGTGTTTGAAGAATTGTATTTCTTGTAAAATCGTTTTTAGCCGCTAAATTTAGATTAGCCGAGAAAGCATCTTCTGAAGAACCATCAGCGTAATGAGATTCCCCGATAATTAGAAATCTTTTATATGAATTGAAAAAATCTTTTCCAATCCAAGGTAACCAAGTTAGTGAAGAAATTGTATTTAGTTTTGCGTCTTCATTGGAATTAATTAAGCTCATTTTTAGTTTTTTAGTTTGTTATAAAATTTGCTAAATATAAGTTCTAATTTGAAATTAAAATACCATATTGTTTATTTAATCTTAAAAAATCATTGAATTATAATTTCCTAATCTCAAAATTAGAAAGACTTAAACCATTAACAGCTGTATTTGTTCCGTACTTTTGGTTAATAGCATCAATAATTTCTCTTTGATTAGGTGGTCTTGATGTGTTACGAATTATAATCTCTACGGACATCCCTTTCGCTAATTTTCCGTACTCTTTTTTAGCTGTTACTTTGTATAAATGTGTTGACATATTTTTTAGTATTAATTTAATATTATTCTTTAACATAAATATACTTATCAACCTAATTAATTGAATATTATACTTGAATAGTTATATATGATGAGATTTATAAAATATGATTTTACCTCTTTAAAATCTAATAACATTAAAAAAATTGCCCATCCTATTATCATTTTACCACTTATTAAATAAGGCAACCCTCCGAATCTTATTGGAAATAATAGATTTCCGATTAATCCTATTGCAATAACTAACGTGAATGTGAACAAGCAATCGAACCAAATGTTACTATACCAAACAAAAAATTCCAACCTATCTAAAGCTTCAAAAGCTTTCTCATCTATGATTTCATGTGTATTTATTTCACTCAATTTTATTTGAGGTAATGGCGCAAACTGACTATTCTGTTTATTGTAAATTGTAATTTGCTGATTTATATAATTTTCTAAATCAACCTTAGATAAGCCATTTCTATTAAAGGTGTTTATCCAATTTTCCACCCTTTCTTCTCGAGATGAAAAAAAGGAACGATAACACATTTTAAAAGGAGCTAATGAGAAGTATTTCGTTTCAATCTCTATACTGCCTCTTACTTTCTCTTCAAGGTAATCATTCACTATTAATTTTAAGTATTCATTAGGGGCAATTCTATTGACTATATTCTCCTCATTGACCTTTTGATCTGAATCATTATTCTTTTTACATGAAAAACATAATGCAATGACTACTAAGATTGATAAACTAAATCTTTTAAGCATTTTTCTTTTTATTGTACTTATTTGAGACAAAACTACTACCTTAGTGCATCAAACTATGATACACTTAAAATGGGGCAAGAATTAATTATAAAAAGGCAGATTTTATTTGTAAAAGCACTACGAAATAAGCCAAGCACACAAAAGGAAATTATTGATTACATTACCACTCGTGATGAAGAAATTGGTCTGATTGATCGAAATATGTTTGAACGAGATAAAAGAGCAATTAAAAATGTATGGAATATGGAGATTAATTATAATTGTGGAAAATATGAGATCTCAGAATCTTATCATAAAAATTATATCATCGAACGATTAATTAGTTCTTATGAAATTATTTACGCTTTAAACAGACCTCATACGTTACATCAAAATCTTTATCTTCAAAAAACAGCTACAAACCAAACGAAGTATTTTGATGATATCTTAAATGCTATTGAAAATAAAAATAGTATTGAATTTCAATTGGATAGTTATGATAAAGGTATAAGTAAAAGAAAATGTGCGCCAATAGCTATTAAAGAAGCTAATTATCGCTGGTACTTAATTGGTTATGATATCGATAAAAAAGCATTTAGAAATTATGGATTAGACCGTGTTGATTCACTTAGAACTTTAGACGAAAAATATACTTCACCTCCTTTTAATGTGGATGAAAAGTTTGCACATACCATTGGGATAGAATACGACAAAGAAGTAAAAGAAATTATTTTACAATTTGATTTGAGCCAAAAAAAATACATCGAAAATTTACCTATTCATACGAGTCAAGAAATAAAAAACTGTACAGATACTACGTTTGACGTTCATTTATTTTTACAACCGACATATGAGTTAAAAATGAAAATTTTAGAATATAGTGACCATTGTGAAGTTTTAGCTCCTGCTACGCTTCGAGCTGAATTAAAAATGACAGTAGAGAAATTGTATAAGAAGTATACTACTCAAAATAAGTAAGCTGCGTAAGTAAAAATGGGCAAAAAGATATTTTTTTTTGAAGTTTAGAAAAAACTGTTTTAAACAAAGATAGTAACGCAATAAGAAGAACCAATGGTAGTGTTTCAGATGTGTTGGTGAGTCATAAAAAACACATAAACAATTAATTAACAATAAAATAATTTTACTCAATAGTGGATAATCTCTACTATTGGGTATTTTTATTCACTTAAAACATCTAAAATCAATTCATTTGATAAGTTTGTGTATCAGATGTGTTGGTAGAAAATTTTAACACAATTTAATCTTTAACAATGTATG